>JBFZFJ010000055.1:0-7241 GCA_041306405.1 Verrucomicrobiales bacterium
CGGCTGTCTCAGCCGGATCCGGAGGCTTCGCTCCCGACTGAGACCGTCGGGACACATTATTTCAGGCGGCGCACTTCCTCGGCGATGATTTTTAGCCCGTCTCTCACGACGGTTTCGTCCATCGCGTAGGACACGCGGATGCATTCGTGGCGGTGCGGCCAGTTTTCGTCCTCGTGGCCGAAGAAGAAATGCTGGCCGGGGATGACGAGGACCTCGCGTTTTTTCAGGCGTTCGTAGAGTTCCTGCGAGGTGATCGGCAGGCCGGGGAACCAGAACCAGAGGAACAGCGCGCCCTCGCTGCGGTGCATGAACCAGTCGATGTCGTCGCCGAACGCGTCCATCGCGGCCTGGCGGGCGAGCTGGCATTTTTCCTGGTAGAACGGGCGGACGACCTCGCGGCTGAGGCGCAGGATCTCGCCGGATTTGATCAGCGGCAGGGTGATTTGCTGGCCGATGTTAGGATTCGACAGGCCGGCGATGGCGCTCATCGAGCCGAGCGCGCGGATGATTTCCGGCGGGCCGATGACGATGCCGGTGCGGGTGCCGGGCAGGCCGAGTTTCGAGAGGCTGAGCGTCAAAATCACGTGCGGCTCCCAGAACGGCGTGGCGTCGGCGAAGATGATGCCGGGGAAGGGCGCGCCGTAGGCGTTGTCGATGATGAGCGGGATGTTGTGTTGCTTGGCGATGGCGGAGAGGCGGGCGATTTCCTCGTCGGTGAGGACGTTGCCGGTGGGATTGGTGGGGCGGGAGGCGCAGATCGCGGCGATGTCGGGGGTGACTTCGAGCTGGTCGAAATCGACGCGGTATTTGAACTCGTGCGGGCCGGTTTTTTCAATCAGCGGGGTGACGGCGCGGAACAAGTCGCCGCTGGCACCCTGGTTCGCGTAGCCGATGTATTCCGGGACGAGCGGGAGCAAAATTTTGCGGCGACTGCCGTCGGGCATCGGTCCGGCGAGCAGGTTGAAGAGAAAATAAAAGGCGGTCTGGCCGCCGCTGGTGACGCCGACGTTTTCCGGGCCGAGCTCCCAGCCGAAGGTCTCACGGAAGAGCGTGGCGATGGCTTGGATGAAATGCGGGTTTCCGCCGGGCGGGTCGTAGGTGGTGAGCGCGCGCTCGAGGCCGCCCATTTCCTCCATCAGTTCGTGGAGCCGCCGCCGCCAGACGGCGTTGATCTCGGGAATGCGGGCGGGTTGGCCGCCGCCGAGCATTTTCAGGTCCGGGCCGCCGCTGGCGAGGGCGTGGCCGAGGTCGTCCATCAGCTCGCCGATTCCGCTGCCGCAGCCGAGGTGTTGCCCAAATTGTGAGAATTGGTATGACATATCCGGATGCCACGTTCTAGGATGCCGGCGAACTTCAAACAACCAACAAACCACCATGTCCATCAAAGTCGGCGACCAAGCCCCAGATTTCACCCTCGTCAGCAAAACCGCCAACGGCCCGGAGCTGGTCACGTTGAGCGAGCTTGTCGGCAAATCCAACATCGTCCTGCTGTTCGTGCCGATGGCCTTCACCGGCGGCTGCACGGCGGAGTTTTGCAGCATTTCCCAAGGGATTTCCGAGTATGACGCGCTCGACGCAAAGGTGCTCGGGATTTCCGGCGACAATCCGTTCGCACAGGAAGCCTGGGCGCAAAAGGAAGGCATCACGATCTCGCTGCTCAGCGACTACGAGCACAAGGTGACCGGGGCTTACGGCGTGGCTTACGAGCAATTCCTGCCCGCGAAGAACCTGATCATGGGCGGCGTGCCGAAGCGTTCGGCCTTCGTGGTGGATAAATCCGGCGTGGTCCAATACGCCGAGGTGCTCGAAAATCCCGGCGACATGCCAAACTTCGATGCGATCAAGGCGACCTTGCGCGCGCTCTGAGAAACCCGCGTATCTCATTTCAAAAAAGCCGCCGGGAGATTTTCCCGGCGGCTTTTTCATGCTCCTCTGGACAAGCGGCATGGAAACCTTCCAGATTAACGCACTTGAAACGCTTTTTCCAATCCGAGGCCGGCGCGGCGGTGCTGTGGGTCGTCTCCGCGATCCTGCTGGCCGCGGTGATTTCGCCGTGGCTCTACCAAGTGGGAAAGTGGTTCGGGGGAGTTTCCGCTGCTAGCGATTTGAACGCGCTCGCCGAGTGGTTGGGAAAGTCATGCCGCCGGGCGGATTTCGACCGGTATTTCAGCCGCGCGCTGGTGATTTCCGGGCTGGCGTTGCTGCCGTTTTTATTTCGCAGGATCCGCCGGATCCGGGTCGGCACAGGCGCGGGCGGAGTGGCTGCGCGGCGGGTTTCCTGGCAATCCATGGTGATCCAGATCGCCGCGGGATGCGTCATCGCGGGCGGCATCTTGTGGGCGACGGGCGCGGTTCTGGAGACGTTGGGAGCATACGTCCCGGAGAACAAAGTGCCTGGCATTGGAAAGCTGGCGGGCGGGATTTTACCCGCGGCGATCGGGGCTTCGCTGTTGGAGGAATGGCTGTTCCGCGGGCTCCTGCTAGGTCTCTGGCTGAAATTCGCCAAACCGCTCGCCGCCTGTCTCGGCACCTCGCTTTTTTTCGCCTTCGTCCACTTCCTGCGGCCGCCGTCCGAGGCGGTCATCGCCGCACCCGGAGCGCCGCTGGCGGGCTTCGAGCTGTTGGGGAAAATCCTGCTTCATTTCACCGATCCGCGGTTTTTCATCACGGATTTCGCCACCTTGTTCGTCATCGGGATGATACTTGCGATTGCCCGCGTGCGGACCGGGGCGCTGTGGTTTTCAATCGGTCTCCACGCCGGTTGGATCCTCGCGTTCAAGTCGTTCAACATGATTTATAAATCCGTGCCCACGCATCCGCTGCGGCCGTGGGGCGTGGGCGACTCGCTGCGTTCCGGGGTTGTGCCGCTGCTCGCGCTCGGGCTGACCGCGGTGATTTGCCACTTTGTCTTGAAGCGCTTTGAAACGACGCGGACGCTCGGTTAGCCCCGCATCACGGTGACGGCGCAGACTTTTTGAAACCCCGCGCGGCGGAGGATTTTCGCGCATTCGTCCACAGTCGAGCCGGTGGTGAGCACGTCATCGACGAGCACCGCGCCCGCCGGGGATTGCTCGCTCCGGCGGCGTCCGGCGGCGGTGATGACGAAGGCCCCGCGGAGGTTTTCCAGTCGCTGCGAGCGGGTGAGCGCGGTCTGGTGCTCGGTGGCGCGGATCCGCCGCAGGGCGCCGATGACGGGCAAGCCGGTATGCGCGGATAGCACCCGGGAGATTTCCTCGGCCTGGTTGAAATGGCGGTGTTGCAGGCGCTTGCGATGCAGCGGCACGGGCACTAACGGCCAGTTTCCCGCGAGCGCCGGAGCCAGCCGGGGATCCGCGAACGCCCCGGCGGCGAGACGCCCGAGGTCCTTGGCCAGATGGAGTTCCCGGCCGTATTTCAGGCGGTGGATGATCTCCAGCACGCGCTCGTCGCGCACCATCGCCGGCCGCGCGAACTCGAAGGCGAACTTCAGTTTGCTGCAGTTCGGGCAGGCGAAGGGGCCTTCGATTTCCCCCGGAAACGGCTCGCCGCAGGTTTTGCAAAACGGCTCGACGAGTTGCGGCAAGTCGGCGTCGCAGGCATCGCACAAGGCCCGCCCTTCGGATAGGTTTTCCCGGCACACCGCGCAGAGCGGCGGATAGAGCAGGTCCAGCGCGCGGGACGCGAGTTTCCGCCAGCCGCGGATTTCAAGCCGGGGTGTCGGTGTCATCGGCGGGCGTTGTCAGATAGCTGGAGAGGACTCCGGCGATGAGGATGCCGGCGAGCGGAACCAGGCCTTGCGTGGGGGACGCGCCTGAGATCACCCACAGGATCGAGTCCGGGCGACTCGCCGCCATGGTCACACCGCCGAGGATCATGTTCGTGAAAATCCAGCCGGCATGAAGCCCGATGGGCAGGCACAGCGAGGCGGTCCGCCAGCGGGCGTAGGCGAGCACGCCGCCGAGCGCGAGCAGCGGGGTGAAGGTCCCCAGCACGACGCGCGGCTCGGAAAACTGCCCGGCGATTTTCCGCAACAACTCGAAGCCAACGCCCGCCGCGTCCGGGTCGGCCACGTGCAAGCCCGGCGGCGGATTGAGGAAATGGACGAGCGCGAAAAGCACCGCCGACATGCCGAGCGCGGCCGCGGGCCGCATCGCCCGCAGGAAGATCCCCATCGCGATTCCGCGGAACAGGATTTCCTGCAAGACCGCCAGCCCGAGCGCGGCCGCGAACGCCCGCAGCACGAGCTTCGGCACGCTTTCCCCCGGACTTTTCCACTCGAAAACTCCTGCCAGAACCATTACCCCGGCGATCATGAGAAACAGCGCGGTGACGAGCAAAAACCCGGTCACCCCTTGCCGCGTCCCGCGCGGATTGCTCGCCAGCCGTTGTCCGGCGGTGCGCGCCCTGGCGTTTTCCGGCAAGCGGAACGACCACGGATTTCCGCCTGCCCCCGCCTGTCCGCCGCGCAGCCATCGCATGAACGGCAGGAACAAAACCACCGCGAAAACCGCCAGGCTTGCCTCGAAAAACCCCGGAAAACCCGTCCTCTGGCAGATCCCCGCCAGCCACTCCAGCGGGCCGTTGGTTTGTTTGGTGGCGCAGATTTCCGCGATGGCCTTGCCGGCGTTGTAAAGCAGCGGGGCGGTCCACGCGCCTAGCAGCACCACGGCCGCGGCGTAGAGCCAAACTTTGAAGACATCGCTGGAAGCCTCGCTGCGCATGGGTGACATCTTGTCAGGGGTTAGATAAAATGAAAGCCTTGGATCGGTGATTTTACGATGGCGCGCGTTTCCCCCGGCTTTTAAGGTTCCGTCATGGTCAGCATCGAACCGATCGGAAACATCCGCAGCCAGTGGGGCGAAGGCCCGGTCTGGTGGCATGACGCGCTCTATTTTGTCGATATCGAGGGCCACCGCGTCCATCGCTTCGACCCGGCGGACGGCAGCGGGAAATCCTGGGACGTCGGCCAACGCGTGGGCACCGTGGTCCCTCGCGAGAGCGGCGGACTGGTCATCGCGGGCGATCACGGGATGTTTTTTCTCGATGAGGAAAGCGGCCTGCTCACCCCGATCGCCGACCCGGAACCGGACAAGCCGGACAACCGTTTCAACGACGGCAAGTGCTCGCCCGACGGCCGGTTTTTCGCCGGAACCATCAGCTTGGTGAAGAAAACCGGCGACGCCCGGCTCTACCGGCTCGACCCGGATCTCACGCTCCACGAAGCCTTCGGCCCGGTCACGAATTCCAACGGCATCGCCTGGTCGGCGGACGGGAAAACGGTTTTTTACATCGATACGCCGCGCCGGGAGGTGCTCGCCTTCGACTACGAGAACGGCCACCTGCGGAACCTGCGCGGCGTGGTTTCCACCGCGCATCTCGACTCCTCGCCGGACGGAATGGCCATCGATTCAGACGGAAATTTATGGATCGCGTTTTGCCACGGCGCGTGCGTCGTTTGCTTCGATCCGGAGTCCGGCGCGGAGCTGCGGCGCGTCGAGCTGCCGTGCCTGGAAACCACCGCCTGCGCGTTCGGCGGGCCGGATTTGGCGGATCTTTACGTGACCACCGGCGTCCACAAATCGGTGGTCGAGGAGCACGCCGGGCGCTTGTTCGTGATCCGCGGGCTGGGGGTCCATGGACTGCCCGCGAACGCCTTCGCGGGGTGAGGCTCCGGCGGTTTTTGGAAAAAACCGGGAGCATGGATCGTTATCGTGATGTAAGAATGTCCGTCGCTCAAATTTCATGAAACTCACACCTCTCACCGCCTTGGCCGCCCTCGTTCTCATCGGAGTTGGAGGTTTCATGGCGGGTCGCGTCTCGTCTCCGGCCTCCTCCGAGAAATCACAAGATGGCCCGGCGGAAACCCGGTCAACCCGCTCGGCAGCGCGGAATTCCTCAGGAAATGGAACGGAAACCACCAGTTCCTCACGCAGCACCCGCCCGGAGCGTGACGCGAAATCATCGGCCCAAGACCGCTTGGCGCGCCTAGAGTCGCTCATGCGCGGGGAAAATCCGCTGGACCGGAATCGCGCCTTGCTGGCTTACATCGACCAGCTCGGACCCGGCGATTTCGAAGCAGCCGTCGCCCATTTCCGCAGTCTCGGCCTCACCGACGAGCGGATGGGCGAATATTCGCTGCTGCTGACGGCATGGGCGCAGGCCGATCCCTTGTCCGCCTTGGCTTATGCCAAGGAAAACACCCGTGGCGGGTTCGCCGCAGGCACCATTCTCACCTCATGGGCTTCGACCGATCCGGAAGCCGCCATCCGCTGGGCGCAAGCGAATCATGAAGGTGAGGAAGCCAATCCCTATATGCCGGGAATCATCCGCGGCATCGCCGAATCCGATCCCGCCCGGGCCACCGTGCTCCTCGCCGCCATGCCCAAAAGCGTGGAGCGCGGCAACGCACTCGATTTCATTTTACCGCATCTCCTCCAGCAAGGAACCGAAGCCACCCGCGCCTGGATCGCCGCCATCACGGATGATTCCCTCCGCAACGGTGCCATGATGCGCGCTGCGGAAAAGCTCGCCGCCACCGATCCGGCCGGCACCGTTTCCTGGCTCCTCGCCAATCCCGGCGAAGCCTCCGAGCGTCGCATCGATGATATTTACAGCGCGTGGTCGAAAAAAGACGAACAAGCCGCATGGAATTCCTTCAACACCCTTCCCGCCGGTGAGGCCCGCAGCAACGCCCTCCGCGGCATGATCACCAGCGCCGCCGCGCAAAACCCGAAGGAGGCGTTCTCCCTGATGGACCGCTATCCCAACGACGTCAACGACCGCTTGGTGCGGAATTTCGTCTGGCACTCCTTCGGCAACGACCCCGCCACCGCCGTCGCGGCGATCGCCCGGATCGGCGACCAGAACCAACGCGATCAAATGTACCGCCGCACTCTCGACGCTTGGCAGAAGGACGACCCGGCTGCCGCCGAAGCTTGGCTGCGCAAGAATCCCGGCGCGCTCGCCCCGCGTTGACATCCGCTTCCCGCCCGTCCAACGTCCCGCCCATGGACACGATGAAACTTCTTCTTGGCGCGACCATCGCGCTGCTGCTCGGTGCGCTCGCCGTCTCCTGGCAAGGCATGAATCAGGGGGTGAAGAACACCCCGCCGGATGAAATCGCTCGCCTGCAAAAACAAGTGAAGGAACTCCGCGCCGAGCAAGACAACCTCAAGATGCAGCGGGACTTGCAACAACTCCGCAGCGAATCCGTCCAGACGCCCGCCAACTCCGAACTCGAGGCGATGAAGCTCCAGCTCGCG
>JBFZFJ010000056.1:0-4380 GCA_041306405.1 Verrucomicrobiales bacterium
CCGCTAAGGCGTAGCGGCGATCACCGGTCGCCGCGAAGCCCGCGTTTCATCAAGGCGTGGAGATTTTCGAAAAGGAAGTTTCCACGCTTTTTCGCGCGCCGCCTGTGACTGGAAACCTGACTCCTCATGGGCGGCGCCTGGCTTGATGCGCCGATTTGCGCCGATCAAATATAGAACATCGGCGCGCCCTGGTTGCTGGCGAGGCTTTCCACCGTGATTTGATCCAATGACTGCTGGAGTCCGGTGGAAACCTGCTCCCACGCGCGTCTCACCGCCTGCCCGGAGTCGCCGTCGCGGGCCACGGAGCACTGCAACAGCGCGGGATCGACGGCTTCCACCACCTGCCGCAGGGTGATCTGGTTCGCGCCGCGTCCTAGCAAGTAGCCGCCCGCCTTGCCGCGACGGCTTTCGATCAGTCCCGCGCGGCGCAGGTCGTTGAGGATTTGCACCAAAAAGTTTCCGGACACTGCTTCGCGTTGCGCGAGGTCCTCAAGCCGTGTAAGAGTCCGCCCGTCATGGTATTTCGCCAGCTGGGTCATCGCCCGGCAGGCGTATTCCAATTTCTGTGAAATCTTCATGAGCGAATCTCAACAGGCCGGAACTCTCCCGGCGAGCAAGAATCCGGGCAAGCTTTGCGCCGGTAAAGTCGCGGACGTCCGCAACGTTTGGGAAACCCTCCGCAGCGAGGCCGCCCGCGTGGCCGAGGAAGAGCCGACGCTCCATCACCTCGTCGATGACGTGATCCTTTCCCGCGAGACGCTTGCCGCCGCCCTCGGTGCCCGGCTGGCCCGGCGGTTGGCCCGCGAGGACATGCAGCGGGCCGCGATGGAGCCGCTGCTTACCGGCGTTTTCGAGGAGCACCCCTACATCGTCCACTCGGCGTCGCGCGATTTGATCGCCATGTTTGAGCGTGACCCCGCGTGCTTCTCGCCGCTGGAACCGGTGCTTTTCTTCAAGGGCTTCCTCGCCCTAACCACCTATCGCGTCTCGCACCAGTTCTGGCAGGACGGCCGCCGCTGGCTTGCCCTGTATTTCCAAAGCGTCGCCAGCGAGGCCTTCTCCGTGGACATTCATCCCGCCGCCCGCATCGGCTGCGGCATCCTGTTGGACCACGCCACCTCGTTCGTGGTCGGGGAGACGGCGATCATCGAGGACGACGTGTCGATCCTTCACGAAGTCACGCTCGGTGGCACCGGCAAGGCGACCGGCGACCGCCACCCGATCATCCGCTCCGGCGTCCTGCTAGGCGCGGGCGCGAAAATCCTCGGCCGCGTGGAAATCGGCACGGGTGCCAAGGTCGGTGCCGGCAGCGTCGTCCTCAACGACGTGCCGCCGCACAAGACCGTCGCCGGAGTGCCCGCGATCGTCGTCGGCGTGACCAGCGGGGAAATGCCCGCCATTGAAATGAACCAAACGCTCGACGGCGGCTTCCAAATCTGAACCCATGAAATCCAATGTCCTAACGATCGTGCTGCTCGGCCTTGTCTCGTCGTCCTGCGACAAGGCAAAGGATCTCGCTAACAAGGCGAAGTCCGCGGTGGAGGGCCAGATCGCCAAGAAAGCGGGCGAGTCCGGAAACATCCAGTCCGATCCCGCGCTCCAGAAGCTCGTCGATGAAACTCCCGAGGGCTTCGTTTTCCGCAAGGACCTGCCGCTTCCCGGGAAGATCGAAGTCAGAACCACGCGCCGCCACGAATTGTCCATCCGCTCCTTCGAGGCGTCAGCCATCGAGAGTCACGCCCAGGTCCTCAAAGGCACCCAAACCACCGTCACCAAGCTCGAGCGCGCCGGCAGCCTGGTCCGCTACACCTTGGAGCAATCCACCTTCGCCGAGCCCGTCATCGAGGGAGCCGACAAATCCAAGCAGCCCGCGGTCAAGCAATTGGCCCCGCCGTCCAAGCCGCGGGTCTTCCGCAATTCCGGCAGCGCATGGAAATCCGACGACAGCGAAGGGTTCCGCGCCGCCGCTCTTTCCAAGCAACTCGCAACGGTCTTTGATTCGCTCCTTGTCGAAAACGCGCTGGCGCCCCGGACCCTCTGGTTCGGCAAGCGACGATTCAAGATCGGCGACAAGCTCGCGGTTTCCGGCGAGTCCCTGCCGCTGCTGGTGACGGGAGACGCCAAGGGTTCCCTTGATCTAACGTTTGAATCCATCGAGGCGGTCAACGGTCATCCCTGCGGCGTCTTCGCCGTCACCGGGCATTTCAGCCGCAAGCAGTTCACGGACTTCGAGGGCAATTTCACCGACGAGGACGTCTCCATCCAGTCCGGCAAACTCTGGCTGTCGCTCATCTATCCGCTCATCCTGCGTGAGGAAACCGACACCATCCAGAGCACCAAATCCGGCGGCGGTGGCGGCCTCGCCGCACGCGGCCAGGGCTCCGTGAAAGTCTCGGTCATCCGCGAGTGGAAAACGACCGGGCCGTAAGCGCCTCTATCAAAGTAATTGACTCGATTTCCCGCCACCTCATGAAACTCCTGACGACACGACGTTCCCGCCTCGGACCGCCCCGGGCGGGAGTTTGGGTGCTCGGATCTATCGGGATGATTTTGGCTCCGCTCATCCCGGCGGCGGCCCATGGCACCCACTCCTCGCTGCTGGCGCGGGTGGACGAACGCCTGGCGGAACAGCCGCTGAGCGGAGGTCTCTGGTATCAGCGGGCCGTCCTGGAATTCGAGCATGAGGACTGGGCGGCGGCGGCCTTGGATTTCGAATAGGCGGAACGACACGCTCCCGGCGGGTTTCCCGTCCTGTGGTGGCAGGGCCGGATTCTCGACCAGCAGGGAGATTTCCGGGCCGCCAAATCCGCGCTTGATCGGTTTCTCGCGAAGACGCCGGGCCATTGGGGTGGTCTGGCTTCCAGAGCCCGCGTCGAGAGCAAGCTCGGCATGGACAAGGAGGCGCTGGATGATTTACGCGCCGCCCTCGCGGCTAATCCCGAGGCCCAGCCGGACCTGGTTGTTGAAGTGGCGCAGGCGCTCGCGTGCGGCGGGTTGGCGGACGAAGCGGTGCGGGTGCTTGAGGCTGGCGTGAAGCGCCTCGGCCCGATCCCGTCGCTCCAGCTGAAGATCCTCGAAGTGGAGCTGAACGCGGGCCGTTATGACTCCGCGCTTTCCCGCTTGGACGCCATGCAGCGCTCCGCCCCGCGGCCGGAACCTTGGATGGAGAAGCGCGCGTCCATCCTCGCGCAAGCCGTCGATCTTGGCAGCACCTACTCGGGGAATTTAGACGGCATGGGCACGGCAGGCGTCACCGCTCCCGCAGGCTGGACTTTTCACGCCATCGCCGGTGACAGCGGTGATTGGACGACAAGCGTCATCGCAACCGGCGCAGGCGGTGGCACCGCCAATGCCACGCCCATCGCATCGACCACCACGACCGTGAAAAGCAGCACCTGGACGAATTTTCCGGCATTCAATCCAACGATCACAACCGTTCCGAACTCCGTTGGCGTGACCACGACGGCACCCGCCCTCGTTACTTTCAGCAGTGCGCTGGCTAACAATTCCACCGTGCTCTTCCGCTGGGTGGATGACAATGCGCAAACTCAATCACCCGACCAAATTCTTGGACTGGATAACCTCAGTATCGCCGTGCCGATCGGTCAAACACCCGTCGCCACCTTGACTGCTCCGGAAAACGGCTCCGTTTGGTATCTCGGTGACACCATCAACCTCACTGCCACGGCTTCGGATTCGGACGGCTCTGTCACCAAGGTGGAGTTCTACCAGGATGCCATCAAGCTCGGTGAAGACACCACGAATCCTTACGAGTATGCATGGACCGGTTTCGCGGCAGGCGATTACAGCCTCACCGCCCGCGCGACTGACAACGATGGCAATGTCGGCACCTCCGCAGCTGTGCCGATCACCGTGTTCGCGGGGGCGTCCGGTACGCTCACCCGCAGCCCTTATCTCAATTCCGCGAGTCACAACAGCATCGTCGTCCGCTGGCGCAGCAGCCAATCTATCGTCGGCCGGGTCCGCTACGGTCTTGCCCCGGACGCGTTGAACCAGTTCACGGACGAGTCCGCCGCCCGCACCGATCACGATGTGAGACTCACCGGTCTAACGCCTTATACGCGCTATTACTACAGCTTCGACTATGGAAACATCCATTTCATCTGCCTCGACTCCCAAGCCAGCGTCACCACGGTCGATAATCCGGCCACCACCGGCGTGAACGAGGATGGCCCGATGGCCACCTGGCTCCGCGCGGATCTCGCTGGCACCACCGCCACAGCCACCATCGCAGGCATGGTGATCTCGCCCGACGGCGCCTACATCAAGCCGCTCACCGGTCCACGCGATCATTTCGGCGCGGTTTACAACACCGCGGGCATGTCCGGTCTGAAGGGCGCGGAAGCCATCGATCACAGC
>JBFZFJ010000057.1:0-9250 GCA_041306405.1 Verrucomicrobiales bacterium
GGTTCACGGCGACGTGACGCGGCTGCTGATTGATTTCGGCAAAGACGGCGACGCGCGCTGGAGTCGGTTTTCCCTCAAGCTGCCCGAGGCGACCCGGGTGAAGGTGGCGGACCGCCACGAGCGGCCCTATCGGATGGCGCTGAACCAGCGGATCGCCGAGGATTTGCGGCGTCATCCGGCCTTGTTGCATGTGATGATCCACACGGATCCGGCGACGGACGGGATGGTGATGTTGGAAACGCCGGTCGATGCGAAGCTGGCGGATCGTTTCGCGGCGGCGTGGCGCTCGCGGCTGGCGGCGGCGGATGTCGATGTGCGCCATGTGAGCGGGGTGGAGTCGAGCCCGCTGGCGGCGACGCTGGCCGGGACTTTTCCGGCGGAGCGCTATGCGCAGGTCCGGCTCTCGGTATCGCAGACGTTTTTCCTGGAAGGGCGGCCGTGGCGCTGGGAGACCTTGAAGAAACTTCTGTTGGACTCGCTCGTTCTGGTCGGGAACGAGGTGATCGTGGTCAGCGCCCCAGAATCCCCCTAGACTGGTCCATGCTGAGGGTGCGTTGCTCTCGCCAGTCGATGACTTCGGGTTGTTCGTAGCCGCGGCGGCGGTTTTCGATTTCCGAGTTGGAGCCCTTCTTGATCTGCTTGCCGCCGGCCTCGCGGGCGGTGCTGGTGGCATAGGCGTTGGTTTGATAGTTGTCCGGAATTTTGGCGTTGGCGCCGCTCTCGTTGGCTCCTTTTCCCTGAAGGGAGGAGGATTTCTCGAAACGGCTGCCGTCGGTGTTCCCCTCGTAGGTCTGGCGGCCGTAGTCCTTGTTTCCCCACCAGGATTTCTTGGTGTAGTCGCCGGTCTTGTAGGCCTGCTTCTTGAAATCCTTCTTGGCGTCGTGCGTTTCGCCCTGGCTTTCGTATGGGCTGCGGCGGTCGTTTTGAGGTTTCCAGTTGCCTTCGGAGTCCTGCTTGTAGCCGTTGTTTTCGTTCATCCGTGCGCTGAGCCCCTTGCGGGCGGGCGCACCGGATTTATCCGGGCCGGAATCCGAAGCGCAGGATGCTAGCAGGAGCAGTGGCAGGAGGAGGGATTTCACGGTTGGGCGAGGCGTTGTTCGAGCGCCGGGTCGGGGACGGCTCCGCGTTCGAGGGCCTGGTTGTAGTAATTTCTCGCTTCGTCGAGACGTTTGCCGCGCGAGCACAGGAGCGCGAGGTTATAATAGGGCTCGCTGGGGATCGGGTCGGCGGAAATGGCGGCCTTGTAGTGCGACTCGGCCTCGCTCTTGCGACCCAGCCGGTTGTGGATGATGCCGAGGAGCAACTGGCTTTTGGCGTCGGCCGGCGCGAGTTCCACGGCTTGTCTGAGGTTTTCCTCGGCGGCGGCAAGGTTGCCGAGCGACATGAACGAGAAGCCGAGCATCCGGTGCGCGTAGGGGTTGTTCGCATCGAGCTCGACGGCGCGGCGGAAGGTGTCGACGGCGGCGGCGGGATCCTTCAGGCGCAGATTGACCACGCCCAGTTTGCAAAGCGCCGGGATGTGGCCGGGGTGTTGCTCGACGATCATTTGGAAGAGCTCGCGGGTGGGCAGGTAGCGGCCGGCGGCGAAGGATTTCTCGGCGGTGCGCTCGAACACCGAGATGTCGCGGTTCAGCTCGGCGGTGTTGCGGCCGACGGTGGCGCGGTCCTGGGCAAAGGGCGAAATGAATTCGCCATCCACCTGTTTGTCGGCGATGAGACGTTGCTCGTCGGGGGAAAGCTCGATTTCCTGGCCGTCGAAAAGTTTGACGGCCTGGGCGATGCGTTCGTCTTTGGCTCCCATTTCCTTGACCGCCTCGATGAGGAGATCGCGCGCCTGGCGGCGGCGTTCCTGGACCCGGAGCTGGCGTTGGATGATGTCCCGCAGGACGGCGACTTCTTCGGGGTTGGCGGCGACCTGGCCTTTTGAAAGCACGGCTTCCTCGCCTTTCAGACGGCTTTCCAAAGCCGCGAGGCGGCTGTCCTGCTCGCGTTTTTCCTGATGGAGTTTGTTGATCTGGGATTTCGCGATGGCGAGGTCGCGGAGAGCGTCGATGATATCGTCCTTGGCGCTGTTGTTGTCGAGGTTGAGGCGCTCGACTTTCTCATTGGCCTCGCGGAGATTTTTGGCGAGGCCGATGTTCTGTTGGACGAGGTCCTGGATGCGTCCGTCTTCGTTGAGCTTGAGCAGGGCGCTCATTTGGTCGCGTTCCTGGAGGAGCGAATCGCGTTCCGTCCGGAGTTGGGCAAACGCGTCGCGGCTTTCCTGCAGCTCGCTGATCAGGCCGCTGATGCGCTCGTTGGCCTTGCCGAGTTCGGCGCTTTTTTGGGCGAGTTCCTTTTCGAGCGCCCGGAGCTGCGAGCGTTGGCCGGTGACGACGGAGTTGGCGACGTCTCGCTCGGCTTTGAGGTCGCGGTCGAGATCGGCGTGTTTCTGGCGCATCACCTTGAGATCCGCTTCGAGAACCGCGTTGCGGGCGAGGGCCTCGGTGTGGGCGCTGCGGCTTTGGCTCAGCGCCATTGCCATGGCTTCGCGTTCCTGCTCCAGTCCGGCGATGTGCTGGTTGAGCGACTTCATTTCATTTTCAACGGGCCGCGTCGCGAGCTGGGCGCGGAGTGATTTAACGTCGGTTTCCGCCGCGTTGAGCTGGGCTTGGACGGCATCGCGCTGGCGGGTGATGTCGCGGACGCGGGAGGCGTCGCGAGATGATTCCAAGATCGCGGCCTGATTTTTTTTCGCGATCTCGCGGAGTCGTTTCACCTCGGCCTCGGCCTCGGAAAGCTGGCGGGTGGCGAGCGGGTCCACTTCGAGGATGCCGGGGGTGAGCGGGATCACGCCGGGCGGGGGATCGATCACGGTGCCGGATTTTCTAACGCCGCCTTCGAGTTCGGCGACGACGTTTTGGTTTTTGCGGCGTTGCTCGTCGGCTTTCGGGCGGATTTTGGCGATGGCCTCGGCATTTTGCGAACTGCGGCCGTTCACCATTTCCGGCTTCCACGCCGGGTAATAGCGGCGGACGGTTTCGAGCAAGGTCCGGGCTTTTTCGAGTTTTTCGGCGGCTGCCACGAAGTCGCCGCTGGCTTCGAGTTGTTCCGCGGCGCGGATCGCGAGGTAGCCTTGGAAATAGACGTCGGACGGATCGAATTGCGCGGGCTGGATCGGTGCCGGGGCTTGGGCCAACGCCGACGCGGCCATCAGCAGCAAAACCGAACCTGCCAGTCGGGCTGCGGGAAGGCGCAAGTGGGTTGCAATCCGGGCGAACATTGAGGGCGCAACTTAGAGACGGCAAGGCGGCGGGGCAAGCGGGATTCCCCGCCGGCGCGCGCGGTTTTTCACGAGTGAGGCCGGAAGCGGTGCAAAAGTTTCTTGGAACCGCGGCACCGTGGGATATGGTAATAAACGCGTCATGCCCTGAATCCGGCTCAACTCACGATGAAAGGAACACACCATGAACTCGTCCTCCCCCGATGGTTTTATCAAATGGTTCGCCGAGATCACGATCGACGACGTTCCGCGGGTCGGCGGGAAAACCGCGTCGCTCGGCGAGATGTTCCGCGAGCTCGCAAGCCGCGGCGTGAAGGTGCCCGACGGCTTCGCGATCACGGCCGACGCGTTCCGCCATTTCATCCGCGAGGCCGGGATCGGCGAGCGTATCCGGGCGACGCTCGCCGACCTCGACACGCGCGACATGGCGAATCTGAGCGAGCGCGGGCAGGCGGTGCGGCAGGCGATTGTCGGAGCCACCTTGCCGGCGGATTTGCAGGATCAAATCACCGCCGCCTATCTCCAATTAGAGGGGGATGTCGCGGTGCGCTCGTCCGCCACCGCCGAGGATCTGCCGGCCGCGAGTTTTGCCGGGCAGCAGGAGACCTATCTGAATGTCAGTGGCACGGCCGCGCTGCTGGAGGCGTGCAAGCATTGCTTCGCCTCGCTCTTCACCGACCGTGCGATCAGCTACCGGGCGGACCGCGGGATCGACCATTTCCAGGTTGCGCTCAGCATCGGCGTGCAGCGCATGGTGCGCTCGGATCTCGCCTGCTCGGGGGTGATTTTCACCATCGACACCGAGACCGGTTTCCGCGACGCAGTGATGGTCAGCGCGGCCTACGGTCTGGGGGAAAACATCGTGAAAGGCACGGTCACGCCGGATGAATACACGGTCTTCAAGCCCACGCTGAAAACCGGCCACCGGCCCGTGCTGCAAAAGACCGTGGGCAGCAAGGAATTCAAACTCGTCCATGATTTGGAGGGTGGGAACGCGCTGAAGAACATTCCTGTTCCGTCAGAGGATCGCGCCAGGTTGGCGCTGACGGATGACGAGGTGCTCGAGCTCGCGCGCTGGGCCTGCATCGTCGAGGACCACTACTCCGCCAAGCGCGGGCAATACGTGCCGATGGATTTGGAATGGGCCAAGGACGGACTCACCGGCGAGCTGTTCATCCTGCAGGCGCGGCCTGAAACGGTGCAGTCGCGCAAGAATCCCGACGTGCTCGAATCCTATCAATTGCAGCGGCGCGGCACCGTGCTTGCCCGCGGGCGCAGCGTCGGCACCAAGATCGCCACGGGACGGGTGCGCGTCATCACCCGCCCGGAATTCATCGGCCAGTTCCAGGATGGCGAGGTGCTCGTCACCGACAAGACCGACCCCGACTGGCAGCCGATCATGAAGAAGGCCGCGAGCATCATCACCAACCGCGGCGGGCGCACCTGCCACGCCGCCATTGTCAGTCGTGAAATCGGCGTGCCCGCCATCGTCGGCACGGTCAACGGCACGGAGTCGCTCAAGGACGGGCAGACGGTCACCGTGAGTTGCGCGGAGGGCGACACCGGCTTCGTCTATGAGGGCGAACTGCCCTTCAACATCGAGTCCACGAATCTCAAGGAACTCGCCAAGCCACGCACCAACGTCATGATGAACCTCGCCAATCCCGAGCAGGCGTTCTCGCTCTCCTTCATCCCTAACGACGGCGTCGGCCTCGCGCGGATGGAGTTCATCATCAGCACCTACATCAAGATCCACCCGCTCGCTTTGGTGAACTTCGCGCAGCTCGTCGACCCCGTGGCCAAGGCGGAAATCGAGCGGCTCACCGCGGGTTACACTGACAAGCCGCGGTTCTTCGTGGACAAGCTCGCGCAAGGCGTCTCGATGCTCGCCGCGGCGTTCTACCCGAAAGACGTCATCCTTCGCCTCAGCGATTTCAAGACCAACGAGTATGCCAACCTCATCGGCGGCCGCGCCTACGAGCCGGCCGAGGAGAACCCGATGATGGGCTTTCGCGGCGCGAGCCGTTACTACCACCCGGCCTATCAGGACGGCTTCGCGCTGGAATGCCGGGCGGTGAGAAAAGTCCGCGACGAGATGGGCCTCACCAACCTCAAGCTGATGATCCCGTTTTGCCGGACCATTGACGAAGGCCTCAAGGTGCAGGCGGAGATGGAAAAACACGGCCTCAAACGCGGGCGCGACGGACTTGAAATCTACGTCATGTGCGAGATCCCCAGCAACGTGATCCTCGCCGAGGAGTTCTGCGACATCTTCGACGGCTTCAGCATCGGCTCGAACGATCTCACCCAGCTCATCCTCGGCGTGGACCGCGACAGCGAGATCGTCGCGCCCATTTTCGATGAGCGGAACGCGGCGGTGAAGAAGATGATCGCCAGTGTCATCGCCACCTGTCGCGCCAAGGGCCGCAAGATCGGCATCTGCGGGCAGGCCCCGAGCGACTATCCGGAGTTCGCGCAATTTCTCGTCGAGCAGGGGATCGACAGCATTTCACTCAACCCCGACACGGTGCTCAAGACAACGCTCGCGATCCTGGAGACGGAGCGGAAACTCGGAGGGAAATTCTAGCCATGCAAGCGCGCAATCGCTACGAGCCGGGACCGGAGGTGGAGTCGTTCTATCATTTGCGCGGCTGCGATCTCGCGAGGCGGGCTTGCCAAGGCACGGCTTGCTTCGTCGCGCGGAACTCCCTCGGCGAGGCGCAGCCGTGTGAAGACCCGCGGGTTTACTGCCTCGGGCGCTGCTTCGAATCCCCGGCGACGGGGCTATCCGAGTTGCGTCCCCACATCGAAGTCCACTCGCGCGAAGCCGTCGTGCTCAAGCGGATGGTGGAAGGCGGGGCGCGCTCCCTCGACGACTATTGGCGCGGCGGTGGCTATCACGCTTTGGAAGCCGCTCGCGCCGCTCCGCCCGAGGCGGTGCTCGATGCGGTCGAAAAATCCGGCCTGCGCGGTCGCGGCGGCGCGGGATTTCCGACCGGCCGCAAGTGGCGCGCGGCGGTGGCTCAGAAATCCGCGCCGAAGTATGTCGTCGCCAATGCGGACGAAGGCGATGCGGGCGCGTTCAGCGACCGCATTCTGATGGAAGACGATCCGCACGCGCTGATCGAAGGCATGGCGATCGCCGCCCACGCCATCGGCGCGGCGCGCGGCTGGATCTATCTGCGCCACGAATATCCCGCCGCGCGTTTGTCGCTGGAGCAAGCGCTCGCGGAGGTGCGCGCGGCAGGCATTCTCGGGCGCGGTTTCGATATTGAAATTTTCGTCGGCCAGGGCAGCTATATTTGCGGTGAGGAAAGCGCGCTGCTGCTGTCGATCGAGGGCCGGCGTCCCGAAGTGATGGCCCGCCCGCCCTATTTGACGGAACGCGGGATTTTCGGCCAGCCGACGGTGGCGAACAACGTCGAGACCTTCGCCACCGTGCCTTGGATCATCGAGCACGGCGGCGACGCCTATCACGCGCTCGGCTTTTCCAAGAGCCGCGGCACGAAGCTGGTGTCGCTCAACTCGCTCTTCGTCCGGCCGGGCCTTTATGAAGTCGAGTTCGGCATCCCGGTGCGGCGGATCGTGGAGGAAATCGGCGGCGGTTTGCGAGCGGGCGCGCTCAAGGGCGTGATCATCGGTGGTCCGTTGGCGGGCATCATCCCGCCGGGATTGTTGGATACACCGTTCGGTTTCGAGGAGCTCGCGGCCATCGGCGCGAGTGCCGGTCATGGCGGCGTCATCGCCTTCGACGAGCATACTTCCATCGCGGCGCTGGTGCGGCATGTTTTTTCGTTCGGTGCTTACGAGTCGTGTGGCAAATGCACGCCCTGCCGCCTCGGCACCCGGCGCATCGAGGAAATTTTCGCGAAAGCGGACGACGGCGAGTGGCGCGAAATCGTGAGCGCTTTGAAATGGACGAGCCTGTGCGGTCACGGCATGGGACTCGCCGCGTTCGCGGAATCCGTGATGCGATACTACGGAGAGGAGGTCGCGTCATGCTTCGCGTAACCATCAACGGCCGGCCGTGCGAAGCACCCGAGGGCGCGACGATCCTCGACGCGCTGCGCGCCCACGGCGCGGATGTGCCGACGCTTTGCCATGACGAGCGGCTGCATCCCAGTGGCGCGTGCCGCCTTTGCGTGGTCGCGGTGAAAGGCTGGAACCGTCACGCCACCGCGTGCAACACGCCGCTGCTCGACGGCATGGAAATCGAGACGCACTCGCCCGCGGTGGAGGACGCGCGGCGGACTTTGCTGCGCCTGCAGGCGGCTGACTATCCGGCTGCAGCCGTCGTGCAAGCGCCCGACAAACCATTCCACCACTGGCTGCGGCATTACGGAATTCAGGCCGGAGACGGGGCGGGCAAGCATTTCACCGACACCACGCATCCCTATCTGCACGTGGACATGGCGCAGTGCATCACCTGCTCGCGCTGCATCCGGATTTGTGATGAAGTGCAGGGCCAGTTCGCCTGGCGGGCTTGGGGCCGCGGCGACGCCACGCGCATCCTGCCGAACCGCGGTGACAGCTTGCTAGAGAGCGATTGTGTGAGCTGCGGTGCCTGCGCGGACACCTGCCCGACCGGCGCGATCGAGGACCGCTCGGTGCTCGAACACGGCAGGCCGGACGCGTGGACGCGGACGGTTTGTCCGTACTGCGGCACCGGTTGCGAGATGCTCGTCGGCACGCGGGATGACCGGATCGTGCAGGTGAAACCCGTGGCCGACGCTCCCGTTAGCAAGGGGCATCTCTGTGTGAAAGGCCGCTACGCCTTCGGCTTCACGCACTCGCCGGATCGCGTGCGCGAGCCGATGATCCGCGAGGGATCGGAATGGCGGACGGTGACGTGGGAGGAGGCGAACCGGTTCGTGGCGACGCGGTTGCAGGAAACCCTCGACGTGCACGGTCCGCAGAGCGTCGGCATGCTCGGCTCGGCGCGCGGGACGAACGAGGAGAATTATGTCGCGCAGAAATTTGCGCGCGTCGTGCTCGGCACCAACAACGTGGATTGCTGCGCGCGCGTCTGCCACGCGCCCACCGCGGCGGCGATGAGGCGGATGCTCGGCACCGGCGCGGCCACCAATTCCTTCGACGATATTGAGCACGCCGCCGCGTTTCTCATCTGCGGTTGCAATCCGACCGAGGGGCATCCAATCGTCGGCGCGCGCATCAAGCAGGCGGTGCTGCGCGGGGCCAGGCTGGTTGTCATCGACCCGCGCGCCACCGAGCTGACGCTTCACGCCGACGTCCATCTCGCGCTGCGACCCGGAACTAACCTTCCGCTGCTCAACGCCTTGGCGCACGTCATTCTCGACGAGTCGCTCGCCGATGAAACGGCGCTCCGCGAGCGGGTGAGCGGCGGCGAGGAGTTCCGTGAATTCATCCGCGGTTGGACGCCGGAGCGGGCGGCGGAAATCTGCGGCGTGAAAGCGGACGACATCCGCGCGGCGGCGAGGATTTACGCGACGAGCGCGCCGGCGATGGCCTTCCACGGGCTCGGCATGACCGAGCAGGTGCAGGGCACGGAGGGCGTGATGGCGCTGGTGAACCTCGCGTTGCTCACGGGAAATTTCGGCAAGGCCGGCTCTGGCGTGAATCCGTTGCGCGGCCAGAACAACGTGCAAGGCTCCGCCCACATGGGCTGCGAACCGGGTCATCTGACGGGCTATGTTCCCATCGAGCAGGGGCGCGATGTGTTCGCCGCCGCGTGGGACACGCCGCTGCCGAAGGTCCGCGGTTTGAATCTGATGGAAATGATCGACGCCGCGGGACGCCGCGAGCTCAAGGCGCTTTGGGCGATCGGTTATGACGTGGCTTTCACCAATCCCGACACGATCCGGACGCATGACGCGCTCAGCTCTGTCCGGCTCGTCATCGTGCAGGATTTGTTTTTCAACGAACTCGCGCGTGAGTTCGGGCACGTGTTTCTGCCAGCGGCGTCGCCGTTCGAGAAGGACGGCACTTTCATGAACTCCGAGCGGCGCA
>JBFZFJ010000058.1:0-2912 GCA_041306405.1 Verrucomicrobiales bacterium
GACTCGTAGGCCGCGACGGCGTCGGCGGACGGCTCGGGCTTGGGTGGTGCCGGCTTTTTGATCAGGTAACCGCGATCCACCAAGTCACCCCAGTCCGGGACGTGGTCGCCGCTCTCGCGGTAAATCGCCGAGGAAGCGGCGATTTCGGAGATCTTGATGGACGCCTCAGTGCCCATGAAGCTTTCGTAAAAGCCCCCGCCGTAGCTGGTAGTGGTGAGAACCTGATAGGAAGCGCGCACCTCGCCCTGCGGGGTGTCGTAGTCGAAGATGCACATCATGTTGTCGAAGTGCTCGCGATCCTTGAAATAGGAGTTGCCGCCCGAGGCGTAAACGCGCTTGGGCGGGGTGCCGAGGAACCAGTTGAAGATATCGATCTGATGGGCGCCGAGGTCGGAGATGGGGCCGCCGGAGAGGTCGCGGTAGGTGCGCCAGTTCATGAACTGTAACATGTCCTTGTATCCAAAGCGGTTGAGAACCGCCTGGTCGATAGTCAGCTTTTTGTTGAACCCGATGTTCTGCGAGGAACCAAGGGAGCGGTTCCACTGGGCGTTGGCGTTGACGATCTGGCCACAAATCTTTTTGTCGTTGATCAGGCGGTTGAACGTGTAGCGGTAGCGGGGATTGGAGCGGCGCTGGTGGCCGATCTGGCAAAGTTTGCCGGTGCGCTCCATGGCTTTAACCATCTCGCGGGCGGCCTCGATGGTGTGCGCCATCATCTTTTCGCAATAGACGTGCAGGCCTGCTTCCAAGCATTTCACGGTATGGGGCGAGTGCCAGAAGTCGGGGGTTGCGATGATGGCGACGTCGAGGCCCTTTTCCTTCGCCAGCATGTCGTCAATATCGACGTAGGCGTTTGGCTTGGATCCCTGAAAGGCGTTTACGGAATTGACGGCGACGTTGCGGTTGTAATCCCAGATGTCGCACACGGCCTGGAAGTGGAGTCCAGGGATGTTTTTCATCGCGTTGAACAAGGCCTCCCGGCCTTGTTTGCCGAAGCCGACGAGGGCTACGTGGATGGCGTCCGAGCCAGTGCTTTGATTGGCGGCGCGGAGGATGTTGGGCGCGCCGAGCACGAGGCCCGCACCCGCGCCGGCAAGTGACTTCGAAAGGAAGTCGCGACGGCTGAAGTTGGAAGGATCGGTGTTCATGGGATTTACCATTTCTTGAGGATAGCCAGGCGGTTGTGTTGCGCAAGGGCGAGCGCGGCGACGACTAGGATCATGTGGGTGGCGAGCCAGGAAACTCCATCGTCCTGCTTGATCAGGATGAGGCCCCAGGTGAGGCTGATGTAGAGCAGGCCAAGCAGGAAGAGCGAGCTGCGGTAGGCGAGGCCGAGCAAAATGGTGAGGCCGAGGATGATCAGCGCGGGTCCGAGGACCTTGTCGTAAAGCGGCAGGGCGAATTTCATCATCAGCGGCTCGGCTTCGAATTTCTTCATCAGCGCGGCCGGCACGCCGTGGTAGTTTTCGAGGGCGTATTGCTTGATGGAGCCGCCGGCGGTGAGGCCGTACTCGTTCGGCTTGCCGTCCACGCTGACGATCTGGTCGGCGGCCTTGGTGCCGGCGTATTTTTCCAGGCCGGTCTGGACCGCGCGCACGCCCAGCCAGAGGCGGAGGAGCAGCGACCCGTAAACGAGGGCCAGCGTGTTAGTCGGGCAGCAGGATTCCCCGGATGATCCGGCGGAGGATTCCTTGGCGATTTCAGAGCAGCATTCTTTGGACATGGTGGTTTCTAATGGTGTTGGGAAGATGGTTTCCGAAATCGGAGCGGGAATCAAACTCAAAGGCGGGCTCCGAGGCGAGGGTGCTTGGCTTGGTCGGCGTTGCCGAGGACTTTTTCGGCCTTCGGGTCCCAGCTGAGCGCTTGTTTCGAGTCCATGGCGACGATGGCGAGCTGGCCGAACGAGGCGGCGCGGTGGGCGGCCTCCGCGGGGGCCACGGTAAGCTTGCGCGAGCGGACGCAGTCGATGAAGTTCTGATAGTGGCTGGGCGGCTTGGTGTTGAAGTCGGCCGGGAGGTTGCGGAGCATCTCGCGGTCCGAGGCTTCGAGCCTGCCGCGGTCCACATGGATCCAGCCTTTCTCGCCGGTGAACTTGGTGCCGCCGAAGTCGCTGCGGACTTCGAGGACCCGGCCGTCGGCAAATGTTCCCTGATAGGAGTATTTGACGTAGGCGTTAAAAAACTCGTGGTTTCCGGCCTCGCCGGTGCCTTCCATTTTGACCGGGCCGGTGCCGTCGAGGCCGAGGCTCCAGAGCGCGATGTCGACGTGATGGCCGACCCAGTCGAGCAGCTGGCCGCCGCCGAAGCTGTTGTGCCAGCGCCAGTTCCACGGGTGGATCATCGGGTGATAGGGGAAATCGCCGACGGGAGCGCTGTAGGTTTTCCAATCGAGATTTTCAGGCGGCTTGCCGATCATCTCCGCGACCTTGTCCGCAGGCACGTGTTGTTTGACGCTCATGCCGGAGGGCGTGCCGCATTCGAAGCGGGTGATCTTGCCGAGGGTGTTGTTCTCAATGAGCGCTTTGAAGCGGCGGAAATCGCCGGTCGAGCGCTGCCAGCATCCGGTCTGCCAGACGCGGTTGTTTTTCGCGAGCGCGTCCACCAGCATGCGGCCTTCCGCGAGGCCCCAGGTGAAGGGCTTTTCGCCGTAAACATCCTTGCCGGCGTTGGCGCAGTCGATGCCGATCCGGGCGTGCCAGTGGTCCGGCGTGGCGAGGCTCACCACATCGAGGCCGGGGTGCTGGATGAGGTCGGCGTGGTGGGCGTAGATCTTGCAGTCGGAGTTTTTGTAAAAGGCGTCCACCTTGGCCTTGGCTTTGGCGGCTTGGTTGGAATCCACGTCACAAACGGCGACGACGCGGACGCCCTTGATGCTGAGGAAATTCGTCATGTTCCCCATTCCCTGGCCGCCGA
>JBFZFJ010000059.1:0-19520 GCA_041306405.1 Verrucomicrobiales bacterium
TGTCTATGTCGATGGCTGCCGGAACCTGGTGGAGAAATTTCCCGGCACGCCCTTGCTTTTCACCTCCAGCACCTCGGTTTACGCGCAGACCGACGGCTCGGTCGTCACCGAGGAAAGCCCCGCCATCCCGGACCGCGAAACCGGCGGCCTTTTGCTGGAAGCCGAGCGCGTCACCCTCGCCGCGGGCGGCGTTGTCGCGCGGCTGGCGGGAATTTACGGCCCCGGCCGCAGCGTGATTTTGAAAAAGTTCCTCAGCGGCGAGGCGGTCATCGAGGAAGACGGCCGACGCTTCCTCAACCAGATCCACCGCGACGACGCGGCGCGCGCCATCTATCACCTCGCCGCCAGCCGAGCCACCGGCGTCTTCAACGTCAGCGACTCCACGCCGCTCACCCAGCTCGGCTGTTATGAGAGACTGGGCGGAATTTTCTCCCGCCCGCTGCCGCCATCCGGCCCGCGCGATCTCAACCGCAAACGCGGCTGGACGCACAAACAGGTGTCCAACGCGAAACTCCGCGCCACCGGCTGGCAGCCGCGTTTTCCGTCGTTCATCGACGCCGCGGAGTCCGTCGCGGCAACCATCATCAGCCCGCCTCAGAACTCATAAGCCAGGCCGACGCCGGCGTGGAAAAAATCCCTCAGCAGCGCGTCTTCGGAGTATCGCGCCACGTCACGGTTGACCGCGAAGTTGTAGCTCGCATGGACAGTCACGGAGATCGCATCCGTCAAGGAATACGTTCCGCCGAGCCTGAGCTCGACATGGTTCGCGCCATCGTGTCCATCGGCGACGAAACCCTGATTCATTCCGAAAACGATGGCCGGCGTGAGCTTCAGGCTGGCAGAAAGATCAAACTCCCGACTCAATGACGTCTCGATGAACGCTCCCTCGGCGTCAAAAGAGTAATAGGCATCCACGCCCAGCGCGACCTCGCCGGGGAACCCGGACCAGGAGCCTCCAGCGCCGACTTCATGATCGTGGCCCCCATCCTGCAGGAAACGGAGGTGGGTGTAGGCGACATACCATTCCAGATCCTTCCAGTCCCAACTCAAGGCGGTGGAAAGCTGCGGTTGAGGATGGCGGATGGTGAGCGGAAGTGCGGGCGGGAAAGGGCCCGCAGGGAAACCCGGTGTTCAAGATTGAGGCAATGGGGCGAGCCATCTCCGTGCGTGGCAGCCGATATTTCGCGGCGGGGAAGTTCAAGAGGGTGATTTCGATCTGGCGAAATCCATCCCCTCAGAAGCAATCCCACGCACTCGCAACCCGCTCAGGATGAGTGTTTTCCGCCTCAATCTTGAACACCGTTGCATGGGAGCCTTGCAGCACGGGCATTGGAGCGGATCAAAGTGCGACGGTCATAGACACGCCGCTACATCGGATGAGGTCGCGCCAGAGGGGACGCATGGATTTTGCGGATTGTTTCGGTGGGGCGGGAGATGGTCGATGACGGCAAAGGCACAGGCCTTTGGTCATCGGGGTTGACGAGCAGGGCGCGGACGCCTTTCAGGGGCGGAATCCCGCGCACGCGGCTTTCACCGCGGCCATGTGGGCGGCCACGCGCTGGCCCAGAGCGGCGTGGCTGGGGGTCTCGAAAGTAAAGGAGACGGGACAGCCCGCTTTCGCCAGATAGATCGCTTCCGGCCAGCCTTCCGGCAGGTCGGGCTCGGCGGGGTGATAGATCCAGCCGGCCTCGCGCGGCTCGTGTCCGTCGATCTCCGGTCCGGCCTCCGGCGGGAACCACGGACTGACCGCCTCGAGGATCAGCCGGGCGCGCTCCGGATCATCGTCTCCCAGATTGATTTCATAAAAGTAGAAGCCCGTGCTCTCCCAATCCTCATGCAGGGAAATGAACAGGTCCGGCGCGGGCCGGGCGTCGAGCCAGAGCGCGTGGGCGACAACTTCCAGCGTGGCGCGCTGCCAGTAGTCGCGGTTCAGGTCCACCCCGCCGGCGTTTTCGCGGGTGACGGCGGCGAGGCCGGAGGGATTGAGCGCGGGACAGAGCGACCAATGGACGGCCGGGTCGAAAAATCCCTCGCGCATCAATTCCAGCAGCGCGAGCGGACCGGCGGGCTCGTCGCCATGAATCCCGGCCGAGAGATAGACGCGCGGCCCGCCGGCGGGGCGCTCCCAGGCAATGAGCGGTCCGCTCTCCAGATCCGCGAGCAGCGTCGGCGAGAAGCCTGCCGCATCCGCCGCCTCGCGGAACGCGGTCTGGTAATGCTGCCAATCGAACACCTCGCTCATCGCCGGAACCATGCGGACCTCGAACCTATTTGAAAAGCTCTGTGAAGAACGCCCGCGATGTCGGCTCCGGACCGTGCCAGCTCGAGCGCGCCGGTGCCGCCGAAACAATAACCGATCGCCGCGATTTTCTTCGCATCCGTGCGCTCGTCCGCCTTGAGCAAATCGAGCGCGGCGGTGAGTCGCGCCCGATAGAGGGTGCGGTCGCCCTTGTATTTCCCGGCCTCCTTGCTGATAGATGACGGGTTTCTCGACCAGCGCCGCCTGGACAGCGGTGACGAGGGAGGCTGCGAGGGCGAGCGCATTTAGAAATCTCATGACCCGGAGCTAATGCCCGGAATTTGTTCCCGTCAAAATTCTAAATAACCGGTGCTCAGCGCTCGATGCCGCAGCGGAGCACGAACCACGCCGGGTTCAAGTGGCCGAGGGGTTCCCGCAGTTGGTCGATTTCAGCCGCGGGTCCGTGAAACTCGAGGCGGGTGAGATCGGCCACCGTGAGCATTTCCGCGAGGATTTCGCCGATATTTTCGAGATGAATCAGCACCCCGGCGGCACCTGCGTAGCCTTCCCGGCAGAACACGGCGTCATCGAAGACGGTGAATTCGTAGAAACAACACGCTGGTTCGCCGCGGGTTTTGGCGACGAATTTTTCCATCACGATGTTGACCTGGCCGGCCTTTTCCGGGTGGGCTTTGAAATACGGATGAATCGTAACGAGGTTGGCGGGCAGGTTCATAAAGTGGGTGGGGATTTTAAATTATTCCGCGTCGAAGACGACGCGGAAGCCGAGGTCGGGGCGGCGCAGCGAGCGGTCGGCGGTCCACTCGCGGGTGAGCGCGTTGCTGCCGGGTTTCAGATAGGAGCCGCCGATGACGACCCAGAGTTTCTCGCCGAGCGGGTTGGCCGGGTTGGGCGCGGGCCTCGCCGTCCACTCGCAGACCGAGCCCGCCATGCCGAGGAGTCCGGCGGGGGTGCGGTCGAGGGTTTGGGAAGTGACGGGAGCCCACGGGCCGGGCGGGATCGCGGCGGGCTTTTTCACCTCCAGATTGAGCGCGGCGAACCATTCTTCCTGGGTGGGAAGGCGGGCTTTCTTCCACTCGGCATAAGCGGCGGCGTCCCACCAATCGACCCCGGTGACGGGGCAATCGAGGGTCACCGGCTGGTCCCGCCAGATTCCGTTAGCCCTGGCGGCGGCGAAGAGGGCGGGCCAGTCGGCCGGTTCGTGGGAGGTTTTCCCGGGTGCCTGACTGTCGGGATCGAAGGTGTGCTCGCGACCGTCCTTGGCGAGCGTGCCGAGGATTTCGAGAAACCCGGCGTATTGGCGGATGGTGACCTCGGTGGTGGAAATGCGGAAGGCGCGGTGACTCTCCGCGCTGCCATCCGGCGTGGGAGAATCACCCGCAGCGACGGCGACGGCGTCCGGCAAGCTGACGCGGGGCGGCGCTGGCGGAGCCGGCGGCCTCATCCGGCTGGCAAAAACGACAATGGCGACTGCCACCACCGCGGTCCCCAGCGCGATCAGCGCGACGGGTTGCTTTTTTCTGGCAGAAAAGCCCGCGCGGGTGGCGGTCAGCGTCGACGCGGGATCGGCGAGCTGGTGCTCGATCTGCATGCAGTAATCGCGCACCTGATCCCAGGTGAGCGGGGCTTCGAGGCCCTCGCCGCGCATCCAGGCGCACACGGTGAGCATGCGGGTGGCGCCGGGCTGGCCGGCGGCGACGAGAGGGACGAGGGCGTTCCCGAGATGGACGATGTCCCGCAAGGATTGGTCCGGCGCGCGAGGTCCGGCGACGGCGAGATTTTCCAAACGGACGACGCCGTGCTCATTTTGATAGACCGCGCCGAGGCCTAATGGAGAAGTCGCCTGACCGAGGGCTTCGTGCTGGAGATGGGCCTCGGCGACCCGGCGCAGCAGATGGGCGAGACGGGCGGGGGCCAGCCGCTGCTTGGTCTTTGCCCGCATCGCGAGGGTGACGCCGGGCAGGAGTTCGTGGGCGTAATAGCAGGGTCCGGGCCCGGCGACGGCTTCGTAAACGGAACCTATCAGAGGATGGTCGACCGCGGCCTTGGCGCGGACATCTGCCAGAAACGCGTCCTTCCGACCGGACTGCTCCGCCCGCAGCTCATCGACCAGGACGAGGCGGGAAACCGAAGTCTGTTCGGCGAGCCATGTCCTGGAGACGGTGTTTTCCGCGACCAGTTCCTTGAGCCGGTATTCGCCTAGCAGGCGGTTTTCAGGGGCGTCATTCATCGGGTTTTGGAGAGCTCACTTGATCGGAAGAGGCGGCAGCAGCGGCAGGTTCGGGTCGAAGTCCGGCGGCAGCGAGTCTTGGAACTCCGGCAGCAGCGGGTCGCCGGAGGTCGGGGCGGGCGAGCGCGGGATTTTCGCCGCGAGGTCGCGCGGCCAGGCCTGCACGTCGAGGACCTCGCCTTTATAAAGCAGGGAAACGACCTGGCCGTAATAGCTGCGGCCGCCGAAGAGATGCTCGGTTTGGCCGTCCTGGGGCGGAATCAGGTAGGTCATCCGCAGGCTTTCCTCGTCGCCATTCCAGTCGAAGGGCAACGTCACCCACTGCTCGGTGACCCAGGATTTGTCCTCGAGCTGGACGATCGCGCCTTTGGAAGTGCGGTTGAAAAAGGTGACCGAAACCGCGATTTCCGCGACGTCGATTTGCTCGCCCGGAGCCTTCTGCACCGGGATCGTTAGAACCACGCGCTCGCCGGCGGCGTTTCTCGAGTCCTTGAAAATCCGGACCCGGCTCAGCGAGAGCTTGCCGAGCATCGCGTCCGGCTGCTCGAAGCCGTCACGCAGCTTGCCGGCGGCCAGCGCGTAAAGCGAGCCGGCGCCCGAGACGCCCATTTGGAAAACCTTCTCGAAGTGCGCGGCGGCGGTGTCGAACACGCCCATCTGCTCGTGGACGAGGCCGAGCTCGTAATGCACGCTCGGATCTTCCGGGGATTGGGAAAGGGCTTCTTCGAGTTTCACGATGGCGAGCCCCATGTCGCCGGCGACGCGCGCCTGGCGGGCTTCACGGACCATCCGCTCTGACCGCGGATCGCCGACTTGCGGCACTGCGACGGGCGTCGGTGGCGGCAGCGAAATTGGCGGCAGCGAAATTGGCGGCAGCGAAATTGGCGGCGGCCCGACTGGCGGATGGGAGACGACTGGCGGATGGGAGACGACCGGCGATGACGATGACCCGGCCCCGGCGGCGGGAATCCGCACGGCGATCAATTTCGGCACTTCCTTGATCACGGTGCGAACCTCGCGCGACTCCTCGAATCGCGTCGCCAGCGCCAAGCCCGCGACTAACAACTGCGAGAACGCCATCAGCGCGAGCACCCAGCAGGAAATCGCGAAAACAGGCGGGCGTCCCGCAAGCGGCGAGTTGGGTTTCTCGGATACCATGCGCGGGAAGATGTTGTGCCGGTATCCCCTTGTCAATCCGGCGGGCGGAAGCAAGGGGGCGGCGGTGGCTTATGGGAAAATGACCTCCTGACCGGCGGCCGGGCCGTGGCCGAAACTATCGCCGATGTCCTTGCTGGTGACGAAGAGCATCAGCGAAATGAGGGCGAGGGCGCAGAGGGTCTGGAGGATTTCCAAAGGCCTCGCCTTGACCGGGCGGCCGAAGATTTTCTCCAAAATGGCGAGCGTGATGTGGCCGCCGTCGAGGACGGGAAACGGCATCATGTTGAGGACCGCGAGGTTGACGTTGAAGAGCACCATGAAGGCGAGGATGCGCCGCCAGCCGTCGTCCATTTGCAGGAGCTGGAACTGGAGCTTGCCGATGCCGACCGGGCCGCTGAGGTGGCCGACGCCGATGCTGGAATCCGGCGCGGCCACGCTGACGATGGTGGTCCACATCATCCGCAGGCTGTCGCCGACTTGCTTGAACGGGCCGGGATGGACGATGCCTTGGTTCTGATAAGGCGCGCCGTAGAAGCCGAGCCCGAGCATCGGGCCCTTGCCCGCCGGTGACAGCGGGACGACGGGAGTGGCGGTGCGCTTGAGGATTTCCCCACCGCGCTTGACCTCGATTTCGATGGGGTTCGCGCCGGTTTCCTTGACGAAGGCGACGGCGGATTGGTCGTCGGCGAAGGTGCGGCCGTTCATGGAGATGAGGATGTCGCCCTCCTTGAAGCCGGCTTTGTCGGCGGGGCTGCCCTTGACGATGGAGCCGAACTCGATGTGGTCGATTTCCGGACCGATGCCGACCTGGCGCAAACCGCCGCGCTGGAACCACTTGGTTTTGCGGGTCTCAAACTCGGACACGAGCTTGAGCGGAGCCGCCGCGCCCGCGCGCTCGACGGTGAACTCGATCTGTTTGCCTTTGGAGAGGATGATGTTCTCGGTGATGCTGTCGAGCGAACCGGCGAATCCGTCCACGGGGTTGCCGTTGATTTGGATGATTTTGTCGCCCGGAAGAATGCCGGCTTTGGCCGCCGGGCTGCCTTCCATGACCTCGCCGACGATCTGGCTGGGGATGAAATCCTTCGGTTTGCCCACGCCGTAAACGACCAGGGCGGAGAGCAGGGCGAGCAGCATCGAGAACAACGGCCCGGCGAAGGCGACGATGATTTTGTCCAGCGGCGTGATCGGCGGCAGGGGCTTGTCATCCTTGCTGCCGCCTTCGAGCGCCTCCATCGGCGCCATTTGCGGCAGCGCGACGAAACCACCGGCCGGAATCCAGCCGAGCCCGTATTGGACGCCGTTGATTTCCTTTTTCCAAATCGGCGTGCCGAACCAGATCTGGAAGCGGTCGATCCGCAAACCGCGCCATTTGGCGGCGAGGAAGTGGCCGAGCTCGTGGACGAAAATGATGACGTTGAAACTCATCACCACGGCGAAGATGAGCAGGATCACTTGGAAAACGGCGGGAATGGCGGACATGAGTAAGGAAAGAACTTCGGAAAGCTAGCGATGCCGGACCTTCCGGCAAGTGGATTAAATTTTCCAAAAAAACCGTCCGCCCTTGCTTGTCCTCACGTCCCTCGCACCACGATCTTCTCCGCCTTGAGCCAGCGTTTCAGGACGGCGGGATTGGCGGTGAGATTTCCGAGCATCCGCCACTTCGAGCGCTGGAGCACGCCCGCTTCCGTGCGGCCTTCATCGACCACGCACCACGGCCGCGAGCCGGAGGAGTGGATGAAACGAAAACCACCGCCACCGACGACGACGAACGCGACATGGCTGTCGAGCCCGATCACATAGACACCGGGCTCGCGCGTCTCGACCTGCGAGGCGAAGGCCTGGTATTCCTTGCCGACGCTGAGGTCGCAGGACTCCTTCGGTAAAAACGAGCGCAGGATGTTTTCCGACGGCTGCTGCGCGAGCTGATAGCGGTCCACCTGGAATCCGGCGTCTTTCAGGACCGTGGCCACGAAATACCCGCAGGCGATTTTCCCCGCGCCGGGACCTTTCGCGGTGCCGTTGAAATCCCACGGCGTGCCGAGCCAGCAACGCATCATCGCGGGCAAGGCCTGTTCCAAAACGGCCCGCGCGTCGCCCTCCACCGCCGTCCGCGCGGCGGCGGTTTTCGCCTGGGCGTGGCGTTTCGAGAGTTCCTTGCGCCAGCGTTCGAGGTCTTTTGTCAGGACGGCGTAGGTCTTGGGGTCGGGTCGGATCTTCTGCGGTAAGCCATGTTTCGCGCCACCGCTCGCCGCGCGCCACAGCCCCGCCAAAGGAGCCCGGAACCACCAGCCCGCACCACCGGCCAAGGCCAAAATCGGGAGGAGCAGCAGCCAGCGTTTTCGCATGTCCGGAGGCTAAAACGGTTGCAGGTTCGCCACAAGCCCCGGAAACTCGCCGCATGCTCAAGCAACAACGCGCCGACCACGTCCGGCGCCGGCTCCAGGAACTCTATCCGGAAACCCCGATTCCGCTCGATCACAAGGACGCCTATACCTTGCTGGTCGCCGTCCTGCTGTCCGCCCAATGCACTGACGTCCGCGTCAACCAGGTCACGCCCGCGCTGTTCAAACTCGCCGACAACCCGCGCGACATGATGCGCGTGCCGGTCGCGGACATCCAGGCGATCATCCGCCCGTGCGGCCTCTCGCCGAAGAAAGCCGCCGCCATTTCCGAGCTCTCCAAAATCCTCGTCGAGCAACACGGCGGCGAGGTTCCCGCGGATTTCGCCGCGCTCGAAGCCCTGCCCGGCGTCGGCCACAAGACCGCTTCGGTGGTGATGGCGCAGGCCTTCGGCGTGCCGGCCTTCCCGGTGGACACCCACATCCACCGCCTCGCCACCCGCTGGAAACTCACCTCCGGCAAAAACGTCGTCCAGACCGAGCGCGACCTGAAAAAACTCTTCCCGCGCAACTCGTGGAACAAGCTCCACCTGCAAATCATCTTCTTCGGCCGCGAGCATTGTTCCGCCCGCAACTGCGACGGGAAAAGCTGCCTGCTGTGCCGCGAGCTTTTCGCCAAAGGCTGAGTCTCAGGCACTCACGTCCTGCTCCAAAAACCCCTTGGCAAGGGGGGAAGTCCGCTTACCGTTTTACGATTCCTCCTTGTGGGAGGTCTCCGTATTTCATCCGCGCCGCATCCCATGAAAACTCCTTCTCTAGCAATCCGGGCGTTCGCCGCCGTGCTTTTTTTCGCCGCTCTTCAGGCTCCGCGTCTCGTCGCCGCGACGACGAGTTCCATCAGCCAATACGGGATCACCTGGACCTTCAGCCAGCCGGTCACTTACGGGCAGTTCATCAACGGCGACTACTGGGTCGTCGGGCCGGTCACGGTCGCCAGCGTCTCCCCCGCGCCGTCGGTGGCGCCGCCGGACGAGGTCAACGACCTCGGCACTAACCAATGGGGCGACACCGGCTTGCAGAGCAACACCACCCGCCGCAACGGCTCGATGGTCGTGATGACGCCGGGCAGCAGCCAGGGTTACGATTCGCGCGGGGTCACCTACAACGCCGCCACCTCGATTTCCTTTCCCTACGCCCTCGCGGTCAACCGCTCGCTGATCTCCTCGAAAAGCCGGCTGACGATTCCCAGCCAGCAAATGCACCACGCGATCATGTGGACCGCGGAGAAATACGGCAACCAGGTCATGCAGACGGCCGCGATCCTGACTTGCCTGCCGTCGGCACCTCCGGCAGACGCGTTCCGCCCCACCTACATCGGCGGCAGCAAGCCGGTTTTCACCCTCAGCCAAGTGCGCTGGGACCGGCTGATGAGCCTGCCCGCGGGCTCCGCCATGCCGTCGTGGTCCCAGTGGGAGCGCTATCTGGAACGCCCGTGGATCGACCACATGAACGGCTCCTGGGAGCAGCAGTGGCTGCTGCCGATAGAAAACATGCCCGCCTATGGCCGCGAATACCCGCGCATCCTGGGCATCGCCGGCCTGATGCTGCACAGCGACGCTTCCCAAGCCCAGAAGCGGACGCTGCTCATCCGGCTCCTGCAGATCGGCATCGACTGGCGCGGCGTGGTCCAGGCCGGCGGCTATTGGAACCAGGGCGGCGGCGTGACCAACGGCAGGAAATTCCCGATCGTTCTCGCCGCGAGGCTGATAGACGACCCGTATTTCACCGCGGAAATGCCCGCCACCGCCATCATTCACGAGGACACCCAGTGCTATTACGGCAACGGCTGGGCGGGCATGAAGGCGCTGTGGCAAATGGTCATGCACCATGGCGCGCGCCTGCCCTACATGCACCTGCACCCCAGCCAATACGCCACCTACGACGGCGGCTGGGCGGCGACCTCGGAGAGCTATCGGAGATGTTGCACCATCAAGGCATGGCCGGCGCAGGCGCTCGCCACCTTGTTAGCCGGCGGCAAGGCGGCCTGGAACCACGACTCGTTTTTCGACAACGTGGACGACTGGATGCGCTACGAGGACCGCTACGCCGCCGGTCGCGGAGGCCTCGCCCGGCCGAGTGAGGAAACCACCGTCTTTGATCCCTTCGCGCGGACCATGTGGGATCTCCACCGCAACTCGGTGCTCGCCCAACCCGGCGGCACGCTGTTCCGCATGTGGAACGCCTCCACCAACCAATGGGTGGCTAACACGCCACCCGGCGGCCTGCCCGTTTCAGCCCCGTACTTCAATCCTCCGGCCGGAAATTTTTCCAGCGCCCAGAACGTCGCCATCGCGACCAGCACCAGCGGCGCGAGCATCCGCTTCACCACCGATGGCAGCACCCCGAGCCCGACGGCTGGCACCTTGTATGGGGGTCCGGTCTCGCTCGCCGCAACCACCACCGTCAAGGCCATCGCCTACAAGAGCGGCATCCCGGACAGTTCCGTCAGCACCGCCCAATTCACCTTCTATCCGCCCGGCACGGTGGTGGCGACCGCCGGCGGCTCCTTCCAGAACACCGCCTTCACTTCGCAAAGCGGCGGCTTCAGCGCGACCTTCACCGCCACGCCCTCGGCCTCGCCCACCGATGGCGTCATCGGCCTCTCCGCCGCCGCGGCATCCGCCTACGCCGATCTGGCAGTCATCATCCGCTTCAACGCCTCCGGCATGATCGACGCCCGCAACGGCGGCGCCTATCAAGCGGCCGCCAGCATTCCCTATTCGCCAAACACCAGCTACGCCTTCCGCCTCGTCGTCAACATGAGCGCTCACACGTATTCCGCCTACGTGACTCCGGCCGGCGGCGCCGAGCAGACGATCTGCCTGAACCACGCGTTCCGCACCGAGCAAGGCGGCGTGGCCAGCCTGACTACCTGGAACGCGAATGTGGACGCCTCCGCCACGGGAACCTCGCTCGTGGTCAGCAACTTTTCCGCGGGAACGGATGTCCAGCCGCCAAGCCGTCCCACCGGCTTGAAGGTGGATCCCCGCAAGAGCAATAATTGACCGCCGCCGCGGTAAATCTTCCCGCCCTTGCAATTTCCGAGGACTCAAGTCAGGCAGTATCAGGGAGGGCGCGACGCCCGCCCGATGGAATGACTTTAGGACTTGCTCTGACAGAACAGACGGGCGATTATCCACTCTCAATCCATTTACTGCCATGAGCTCCAACCCGAAAAAGCTCGACGAGAAAAAACTGCGCGAAACCTTGGCGAACAACCCAGCTGACTGGGACGCTCGCAAGCAACTGGCCCATTTGCTCTACGACCAGGGGTCCTTCCTTGAGGCCGCGGACGTCGTTTGGGAGGTCGATGAAATTCCAAGCATCGACGTCGAGCTGGCATTCGCCGCGCGGATCCTCGCCAAGGGCGCGCCACGGAAAGCCATCCGCCTGCTCACCGCCCTGCTCGAGCACAACCGGGGCAAGGCGGTGCAGAATCTCGGGCTCGCCAACGCCCTGCTCCATCATGGCATGGTGCTTCAGGCCGCGCGCTTTTACGGCGCGGCGCTGGAGGCCGATCCCTCGCTCGCCAATCCGGATCTCGAGCACTTCATTCTCTGGACCGACGACGAGGAAACGCTGTGGGGAAACTTCCAGAACCGCCGCCCGGTCCTCGGCGAACTCCCTTGGATGAAGCGCGATCCTGTGGAAGCCATGAAACTGACCAGCCGCATCAGCACTCACACCACCCCCATCAAGCTGCCGAGCCTCGAACCCGCCGCGGGCGAGGAGCTGAACAACGAGCTCTATCAACAGAAGGCGGAAAAAGGCGCGGAGCCCAGCCCGCCGCCTGCGGTGACGATTCCGTTGGACCGGGTCGATCCGAAATATCGGCTCTTCGACGACGAACTTGGTGCGCCGACCGAGCCGCCCGCACCGCCGATGAGGGTCTCGCCTCCACCGACGATTCCGCTGACGTCACCGGCGAGCCGCCCGAAGCCCTCTCTACCCCAGTTGAAACAGCCTGAAGCGCCGAAGTGAACGGTGCAACCCGACCCACCGGACCTTTCCCCGGAGCGCGACCGCAGTTCCATCCGCCTGAAGCAGAAACCGTGGCGTGGCAAGAACTGATGAGAAGGCGATCCTCTGTGAGGATTCGCAAACGAACCCCGTTTCCCTCGGCAGATAAGAATCCCGGATTCGTGGTTTCGGATGAAGCGCCGGTCTTTGCGCTTTCATTTTTCCAGGAAAACAGCTCGTTTGGTTAAAATGGTGGAGCAAGGCAGGACGGAAAACACATGGACGCGCGGGCAGCGCTGGGTCAGCGACGGCGAGCCGGAACTCGGCCTCGGCATCATCCGCAAGAGCGGCGACGGGCGGGTGGAAATCGCCTTCCCCGCAGCGGGGGAAACCCGGATCTACGCCATCGACAGCGCGCCGTTGCGGCGGGTGAAATTCATGCCCGGCGACCGGATCAAGATCCACTCGGGCGCGGAAATGACCGTCGAGCGCGTGCGGGAAGAAGGCGGCCTGCGGATCTATCAAACCGACGGCGGCGAGGTGGCGGAAGCCGGCCTCTCCGACTCCATCAGCTTCAGCAAACCCGAGGAGCGCCTGTTCGGCGGCAAGCTCGACGAGCACGCGGATTTCGACTTGCGCGGCGAGGCCCTGCACCGGCGCGCGGAAATGCGCCGCTCGCCGGTGCGCGGACTGGCCGGCGCGAGGATGGACCTGATCCCGCACCAGCTTTTCATCGCCGACGAGGTGGCGAACCGCCCACGGCCGCGGGTTTTGTTAGCAGATCAGGTGGGGCTCGGGAAAACCATCGAGGCGTGTTTGATTTTGCACCGCTTGATTCTGACAGGCCGCGCCGAGCGCGTGCTCATCCTCGTGCCGGAGCCGCTGGTCCACCAGTGGTTCGTGGAACTGCTGCGGCGGTTCCAACTCTCCTTCAGCCTGTTTGACGAAGGCCGCTGCGAGGCGATCGAGTATGGCGACCCCGAGTGCAATCCGTTTCTCGACAGCCAGTGGGTGCTCGCCGCCGTCGATTTCCTCGCCGGGAACGAGCGCCGCGCCGCGCAAGCGCGCGAGGCGGGCTGGGACGTGTTAGTCGTGGACGAGGCGCATCACCTCGAGTGGTCGCCGGAAGCTCCCGGAGCGGCGTATGAAATGGTGCGCGGCCTCGCGGAGACGACGGAAGGCCTGCTGCTGCTCACCGCCACGCCGCAGCAGCTCGGGCCGGAAGGCCATTTCGCGCGGCTGAAATTGCTGGACCCGGACCGCTACACCGACCTCGGTCAATACCGCGAGGAAACGCTGCACTACGAGGATGTCGCGGACGTCGTGGAATCGCTCGCAGCGGGCGGCGCGGTGGACGGGCGGGTGCAAAAAATCGTCGCCGGTCGCCAGCGGCTGGAGCAGCGCGTGGCGAATCTAATCGCGGAAAAGCCCGGTGCCCGCGAGCACCTGATCGCGGATTTGTTGGATGGTTTCGGCGTCGGCCGGGTGATGTTCCGCAACACGCGGGCCAAGCTCGGCGGCTTCCCGCAACGCGAGCCGCGCCTCGCCCCGACCACCGACAAGGTGAAATGGCTGATCGGTTTGTTGGAGGCACTCGGCGAGGAAAAGGTGCTGGTCATCGCGAAGACCCGCGAGCTTGCCGAAGAAATTCTGGAACAACTGAACTCGGCGACCGGCGTGAAAGGCGCGCTTTTCCACGAGGATCTCACGCTGCTGCAGCGCGACCGGAACGCGGCGTTTTTCGCGGAAGCGGAAGGCGCGCGGGTGCTCGTCTGCTCGGAGATCGGCAGCGAGGGCCGGAATTTCCAGTTCGCCCGGCATCTGGTGCTTTATGACCTTCCGGAAGACGTCGATCTGCTGGAGCAGCGGATCGGACGGCTCGACCGGATCGGCCAGAGGGGCACGATCCAAGTGCATGTTCCCTATCTGCCAGGCAGCGCGGAGGAAATTCGGATGCGCTGGCTGGAGGAAGGCTTGAACGCCTTCCGCGCCAGCCCGCCCGGCGCGGCGGAGATCCAGCGCGAGCTGCGCTTCGATCTGGAAGAAGCCATCGGCGAGCGCGAGGGCATCGACGAGTTGATCGAAAAGACGCTCGCCTGCCGCAAGCGGATTTCCGAGCGGCTGGCGCGCGGGCAGGACCGCCTGCTAGAGCGGAGCTCGCACCGTCCGGAGCGGTCGGCGTGGCTGGTGAAAAAGATCCGCGAGTGGGATGAAGACGCGGGCTTCGAGGACTTCCTGCTGCGCTTGTTCGAGTTCTCCGGCCTGCACATCGAGGAGCTCGGCAGCCGCCGGTATTTCCTGCTGCCGGGGAATTTGAAATCCGACGCGTTTCCCTCGCTCCCGCACGACGGCATGACCGTGACCCTCGACCGCCAGCGCGCGCTGGAGCGGGAGCAGGAGGCGTTTCTAACGTGGGACCACCCGATGGTCCGCGGCGCGCTCGATCTCATGCTCGGCTCGGCGGCGGGCAACGCGACCTTCGGCGTGTGGGACGCCGCCGGAGAGAAGATCATTTTGCTAGAGGCATGGGTCGTCGTCGAGTGCGTGGCTCCGGCGCGTCTGCACATCGAGCGGTTCCTGCCCCAGACTCCGCTGCGGATCGTCGTCGATCACAAAGGCGGCGACCACACCGAGGAAGCCGCCTTCGCCAAGCCACCGCTGCGCAAAGGCGATCCGGCCAGCCTGATGCGCAACGAGGCGGTGAAGCGGAAATTTCTGCCAGAGATGCTCGAAAAAACCCGCGCGCGGGCCACCGCGAAAAGCCACGCCGTCATCGCGGACGCGCTGGCCTCAATGCACGCCGAGATGGCTGCGGAAACCGCCCGCCTCCGCGACCTCGCCGAGGTGAACGACCACATCCAGCCGGAGGAAATCGCGGCTCTTGAAGCGCGTGAAGCCGAACTCGCGGCGGCCATTCAAAACGCCCGCGTCCGGCTGGACGCCGTGCGCCTGATCTGGAAAGCTCCGCCCGCGTGACTCTCTGAAAAAGCGCCAAACCTCATCAAGTATCAATCCCGACATGCCTTCCATCAACCGCCGCCGTTTCATGTGGACCACCGGTGCCGCAGGAATCGGATTTTCCTCGATCGTCCGCGCCCAGTCGCGTGAGCCCGCCGTTTCGCCGAACTCCAAACTCCGCGTGCTTTCCATCGGCGTCGTGGGAACCATCGGCGGGGCCGACCGCACGCAGGTTTCCCAGCATCCCGCCGTCGAAATCAGCGGGCTCTGCGATGTCGATTCCAACGCCCTCGACCAAGCCGCCCTCGACCATCCGGGCGCCTTCACCTGTCGCGATTACCGCGAGGCTTTCTCGAAATTCGGCGACAAGTTCGACGCAGTCATCGTCTCCACGCCTGACCACAGCCACGCGCCGATCATGCTCACCGCGCTGGCCAACCACAAACACGTCTATGGCCAGAAACCACTTGTCCATCAGCTAGAAGAGCTGGCGATGATGGAAAAGGCCATCGCCGCGCGGCCGGATCTCGTCACCCAGGTCGGCAACCAGCGGATGGCCAATACCGGTCGCCGCGCCGCCGTGGAAATCCTGCGAAGCGGAGCACTTGGCAAAGCCGTGGAAGCCCACGTCTGGGTCAATTCGCCCAACGCGCGCGAGTATTTCAATTTGGACCGCGCCGTCGGCGAACCCAAGCCCGCGCCCGCGAATCTGGATTGGAACCTGTGGCTCGGTCCCTGCGAAGAAACCCCGTATCACGACGGCATCGCGCCCGTCGTCTGGCGCTCGTGGTGGGACTATGGCAGCAACGGCCTCGGCGACTGGGGGCTCCACGTGCTGGATGTGATTTTCCATGGCTACGACGAACTCGTCTCGCCCGTCGCCGTTCTAACCCATTGCGAGCCGTCGCCCAATCCCCTCTTCCACAGCCACCCGTGTCACTCGACCATCACTTACGCGGTGGACTCGCAGAAATTCGCCCGCAAGCAATTCGCCATTTACTACAGCGACTCCGCGCAAGCTCCCTCGCGGGCCGCGCTGGGCCTGCCTCCCGGGAAATACCCGGACAGCAACATGACCGTGGTCGTCTGCGAGGGCGGCGTGCTTTGCCTAACCGCCGAGGGCCGCCTTGAAATCTGGCGCGACGGCGTCATGACCTCCGGCCTGAAAATGCCCGGCCTGCCAGAGTTCCCGAAGATGAACCACTGGCACGCCTGGGTGGACAATTGCCTCGGCATCAAGACCGAGCTCCGCAGTCCGTTCAAGGACGCCATCCGCATGACCGAGGCCACCCAGTTAGCAGTCAAAGCCACCCGTTTTCCCGGCCAGGAACTGCGCTGGGACAAGCCGACGCTGTCCTTCACCAATCACGAGGAAGCGACGAAAACCGTCGTCCGCCGCAGCTACCGCGAAGGCTTCGCCCCGCCGCCGGTCGTGTGATTTTCACCGTTAGTCCTTCAACTCGCGGATCCAGACGTTGCGGTAGCGGACCGGGTTGCCGTGGTCCTGCATGGCAAAGGGCAGCTTGTCGGCATGGGCCTTATACTCGGATGCCGCGTGCGGTCCCATCCAGCCGGTGCCTCCGCTCAGAACGGTGTGATCCTGGATGAGCACGCCGTTGTGCAGCACGGTGAACGTCGCCCGGCGGGTGACCTTGCCGCTTTCGTCGAAGAGCGGGCGGTGGAAAATGATGTCATAGGTCTGCCACTCGCCGGGCTTCCGGCAGACGTTGACTAACGGCTTCTGCCGGCCGTAAAGCGCCCCGGCCTGGCCGTCGGCGTAGGTCTGGTTTTCAAAACTATCGAGCACCTGCACTTCATAAACATTCATCAGGAAGACCCCGCTGTTGCCGCGTCCTTGGCCTTCACCCTCGGCTTTGGCCGGAGCCGCCCATTCGACATGAAGCTGGCAGGAGCCGAAGCTCTGCTTGGTCTGGATGTAGCCTGCCTTTTTGACGGATTCGAGCGCTCCATCGACGACTTTCCACGCGCTTGGATTGCCTTTGGTGTCGGTCCAGTTTTGTTTGAATGACGTTTCACTGCCATCGAAGAGAACGGTCGCATCCGCCGGCGGCGCGCCGACTTTGTCCGCGGCTCCCGGCGTGACGACCGGTGGCAGCGGCTGCTTGGTGACGTCAAGTTCGTGGACCTTGACGCCGTCGATGAACATGTAGAGGACGTCCTTGCCCTTGTCGTCCTTGCGGGTCTCCGTGGTGATCACGGGCTTACTCATGTCGTCGTGGCCGGGGCAGACAAGGGTGGATGCCGCGAGCACGAGGGCGGCTAGTGGGTAAATCGGATTGTTCATGGAATTCAAAGTGGTTGGAATTGGCTCATTAGCAGCGGGCCGAAGCAAGTGTTCATTGATTTTTCTGGCGCTGAAGGTCACGGACATGAACACAGATTCGGAGTGATGGAGTTGGCTCGCCATGGATTTGTCCGCGCTGCCTGCTGAGCCCCCCTACTCACCGAACTGAGATGTTTCATCGCCAGCTTCGCCGCTATCCGGTTGGCGCTCACCCCGGTGTGGGTTCTCGGAAGAATGCCGAGTTGTGCCTTGGCGTAGTCGCTTTTGAGCCGCTTGTCTTTGAACGTGTAGTTGAGTTGATGCCAACTCATTGAGCTGGCAGGCTCTTGTGCGAGCCGTCGCAGAGCGGCGGGTTCGCGGTGTGCTTGCACTGGCACCACCAGATGGTTTTTTTCTCCGCCACCTCGTATTTCACCGGTTGCAGGCCGGTGCCCTTGTGGGAGCCGTCGCAAAACGGCGGGTGACTGGAGCGTCCGCAGGAACACCACCAATGAGTGCCTGCCTCCACTTCGAGTGGCAGCGGCTTGGTATCGCAAATAATCGGTTGTTCAGCCATGAGTGGGGTAGGTTAGCGGGAAACTGAAATGGGCGGTGCGGCCGGTTTTGCCTCGGCGACGAGCAGGTCGGTCTCGCTGGCCACGGCGGCGGTGGCCGGTTTCTTGTCGAGCTTGGGATAGCTTTGGGCGGGCACCTCGTTGAAAAATGTTGCTCCGAGCCACCCCGCGAGGATGACGGACGAACCACTGACAAAACGGCGGGTATTCATCGGTTGCTACGGAAACGCTTACTATTCCCGGGGCAGGTTTTGTTGCCTTTCCGGGAAAATAGCAACCCTAAAGATCCCGCGTGTCGGCGTGCAGATCTTTCAAAAGGGGATTGTCGTCAGCCATCCCCGCGGCTAGCGTCGCGCCCACGAGTCCACCGTCGCGGCAACTCGCGCCATCTAGCAACTTTCCAATTCCATGGGCATTTTCAGCAAACCCCGCCTGCGCAGCCTTGATCGACGTGAAGACATGCCGGAAGGCCTCTGGGTGAAATGCCCCGATTGCGGGGCGATGATCCACACCCTGGAGCTCAAGCAAAACCTCCACGTCTGCCAGCATTGCAGCCACCACTTCCTGGTCGATTCCCGCGAGCGCCTCACGATGCTCGCCGACCCGGATTCCTTCGAGGAAACTGAAATCGGCCTGATCTCGGCCAACCCGCTCGGCTTCTCCGGCTATGACGAGAAAGTCGCAAGTCTCCGCGAAAAGACCGGCCTCGACGACGCCGTGATTTCCGGACGCCTCACCATCAACGGCCAGCGCGCGATGATTGCGGTGATGGATTTCAAATTCTTCGCCGGCTCGATGGGCTCGGTGGTCGGCGAGAAAATCACCCGCGCCATCGAGATGGCCATCGCCGAAAAACGCGGCGTCATCATCGTCTCCGCCTCGTCCGGCGCGCGGATGCAGGAAGGCATGCTCTCGCTGATGCAAATGGCCAAAACCTGCGGCGCGCTCGCCCGGCTGTCCGAGGCGAAACTGCCCTACATTTCCCTGCTCACCCACCCGACGACCGGCGGCGTCACCGCTTCCTTCGCGACCATCGGCGACATCAACCTGGCCGAGCCCAAGTGCATGATCGGCTTCGCCGGGCCGCGGGTGGTCAAGGAAACGACCCACCAAAACCTGCCGCCCGGCTTCCAGACTGCCGAGTTCATGCTCGAGCACGGTTTGATCGACGCCATCGTCACGCGCTCCAAACTGCGCGAGCGCCTCGGCACGCTGCTGGCCTACATGATGCCGCAGTAAGTGGGCGATCCTGCCGCCTGAATGGCGGATAATGCGTTGCAAGACCATCGGGAATCTCCATGGTGCTGCGGTATCGTTGACCTGCCATGCTGTCCCATTCGCCCCACTCACCGACCGAGGTGCTCGTCATGAACAGCGGCAGTTCCTCCCTGAAATTCTCGCTCATCGACCACTCGACCGAGGAAGTGCTGGTGCAGGGACTCGCCGAATCCCTCGGCACCCCGGACGCGGTCCTGCATCTTTCACGAGTGGGCAGGGAGAAGGAAATTTACCTGATTCCGAATGCCGGCCACTCCCAGGCGATCGCCACCGTGATCGACCAGATCGACGGCTCGCGGATCGGCGCGGTCGGGCACCGGGTCGTCCACGGCGGCGAGGCGTTTTCCGGGAGCATCCGGATCAATCCCGCCGCCATGGCCGCCATTCGCCACTGCGTGCCGCTCGCGCCGCTCCA
>JBFZFJ010000060.1:0-4294 GCA_041306405.1 Verrucomicrobiales bacterium
CCCTTGCCCCCGCCCGAGCCGCCCAGCCCACCGGAGAAAACGAGGATTCAAGTCAAGTCTTTCCAAATTCAACTGATCCGCCCGCTTGACTCAAAGTCCTGAAAGAAGAGTGGTTTCTCCCGTTGGAAGACAGGTTCATCGCGCACAAGTGTCGACACATCGCGCACGGCTACACCTTGAACAAACCGCCACGCCTCCCGCCGAGGACGGCGGCTCCCATGATCGCTACGGACAGGAAAACCATCGCCCACACGCCGAGCGCGGCGGCGAGCTCGGTGCCGTTCCCGAGCGTGCTGAGCAGCGTGTAAATCGCCTTGGTGATCGGGTAGTGCTGCGCTTGCTGGGCGAGGATCAGACTGTCGCTGACCTCCAGCATGGCGAAGGCGAAGGCGAGGATCGCCCCGGCGGCGAGGTTCGCGCCGATGAGCGGGATGGAAATCCGGCGGAGCGTCCGCAGCGGCGTGGCACCAAGTGATTTAGCGGCCTCTTCGAGCATCGGATTGCTCTGCTGGAGACCGGCGACGGCCGACCTAACGATGTAAGGCAGCCTGCGGAAGGCATAGGCGACGACGATCAATAGAAACGGGCTGCCGCCGGCTCCGACGAGGAAATGGAACGCCTTCCCCTCCTGAGAAAGCGCGAGGTAGCCGAAGGCCATCACCAGCCCGGGCACGGCAAGCGGCAGCATCACCACCGCGTCGAGAAATCCGCGGGATTTCAAATCCGAGCGCACGACCACCCAAGCCACCGACAGACCGATGACCAGGGCGACCAGCGTCGCGCAGCCGGCGTAAAGCAGGCTGTTCTGGATGGACGGCACGACCAGCCCGTTGCCGAGCGCCTCGAAGTAGTGGCGCAGCGTCAGCTCGTCGGGAATGACCGTGCCATACCAGCGGCCCGCGACGGAAAGCAGCACCACGCCGAGATGCGGAATCGCCGCGACGACGAACACGCCGAGGAAAAACAACGAGCAGCCCACCGATCTCCAACCACCGACGCGCAACGAAGCCGAGCGCCCCTTCGGCCGCGGCGCGGTGCCGAGCGGCGAGCGACCCATAATCAATTTGGACAACGCGAACACCCCGCCGGCGACGATGAGCAGCACGGCGGTGAGCGCGTAGGGAATCGGGTTACTGTCGAGTCCCTTGAGCCCGTCGAAAATCTGCACCGGCGCGACCCGCGCGTAATCGAAAACCAGCGGCACGCCGAGCTCGGTGAAGGCCCAGATGAATACGATGGATGCACCCGCGAACACGCCGGGCATGGCGAGCGGCAGGGTGATCCGGAAGAAGCGCTTCCACGGCGGGCAGCCGAGATTTTCCGCAGCCTGCTCCATCGCGGGATCGAGGTTCGCCAAGGCGGCGGCGATGTTCATGTAGAGGATCGGATAGAGATGGAGCGCGTTCATCAACACGATCCCGGCGAAGCGGCCGTTCGCCAGCCAGTCGTAGGGCAGCGCCGCGTCCATCAACCCCATGTCGATCAGCAGCGCGTTGAAAGCGCCGTTCACCCCGAGCATTTGTTTCACCCCGACCGCGCCGACGAACGGCGGCAGGATCATCGGCGCGAGGACGAGAACTCCTAGCACCGGCTTGCCGAAAAAGTCGTAACGATGACCGATGAGCGCCAACGGAAAGGCGATGGCCAAGGTCGCCAGCGTGCTCGTGATTCCCAGCGCGAAGGCATTCCAAAGTCCCTCGCGATAGATCGGATTCCGGAAAACCGAGGCGAGGAAATCCAGAGTGAAGAAATGCGAGCCATCCGCCCGCGTGCCTTCGAAGGCCTGCTTCACGATCATCCCCGCCGGATAGATGAAAAACACCGCGAACAGCACGCTGACGACGATCGAGATGGTGATGGCGGTGCCGCGTTTCATGATAGTTTGTAGCGGCGGTCTATGACCGTCGGTGTTGGATCATCTGTAGCGGCGGTCTGTGACCGTCGCTGACTAGCCCCGAGGCCGAGGTGCGGAAAAGGTGCGAATGAAGATGCTTCGCACATCTTCATCGGCATCGACGCTCGCAGAGCGCCGCTACAAGCGTCCCATCTTCTGCGGCGGTCCATGGCCGTCGATGCGCTTGCGATGTGAAGGAGTGGATTCATCTGAAGTGCGCCAGACAACGAGGGTCTGATTACCGGACATTTTCAAGGCATTTAGGCTCTCCTTGCGGAAAAGAACCTCCACACCACCTTCCATCTCAGACTTCCTCGTCCGACGCCCGTGTCACCGAGGAAACCGCCCAGCCTCTGCCAAAATCAGTTCCTCTGACTGCGGGCGTTGGAGTTGGAAAAAATGGCAAAGGAGTTTGAAGCCCGCCGCAAATCCGCTACACTCTGGCCTGTGATCGCTGAGTCATTGAAAACCGCAGTGGATACCCTTTCCCCAAAGGAACGGCACGAGCTTTCCTGCTATCTCACAAAGCTGGAGCTTCAAAACGACGCCGATTACTGGAAGACCATCCGCGAACGGACGAATTCAGGCCATGCCCGCCGATACGCCCCTGTCGCGGAAATTCAAGACAAGCCATGACACCCGCTTACCGGGTTCTCATCGATCTTGATGCGCTGGCCTCCCTTCCCCGCTCGTGAAAGCGGCGCGCAGCGGTGCTAGGAACGCTTGCGGGACTGTCCGGCAACGCCGACCTGGGAGGAGATTTCGAGATCCGCGATCCGGAAACCTCCCGACCTTTCCAAGTGAGCTGCGTGGCTGGCTTTGCCATCACCTGGTGGATCGACCATCCTGTAATCGAAGTGAAAATCATCGACATCCGTGAAGCCCCGCGCCCCTGAGCCTTATACCCACGCCTACCCCTTCCCGAACATCGCGCGCGCCGCCGCATACTCCGCTGCCAGATCGAACCCGAGATCCACCTTCGGATCGATGATCTGAAAGCCGACGTATTCGATGCACAGCAGGTGCAGCCCGGAGAATTTCCCCGGAATCGAGCGCAGCGTGTATTGCTCCGCCGGGGTGTTCACATCCAGCCCCCGGCTGCCGAGCATCGCGATCTCGAACGTGATCTTCTGCACCTCCGCGCGCGGCAGGCCCTCGAAGCGCTCCATGGCCCCGAGGCAGAAGGAAACCGCATCCGGCCGGAGGCCACCGCCGCGAATCCGGAATGCCTGCTGAGCGATCCGGCTGCGGCCTTGTTCCGCCATTTCACCCATGGGCCCGTTCCGGTCGAGGGCGAGAACCTTCACATAAGCCTCGTCGGCCTCCTCCGTTTTCCCCGACTCTTCCAAGGTCCCCGCCAGGTTGAACCAACATTGCGGATCGGCCGGAAGCAGCCGCGCCGCAGCCTGAAGATGGACAATCGCCTCATCGATGGACCCGCAGCGCGAGAGGATCGCTCCCAGATTCTTGCGCACATGGCCGTCGTCCGGGTTCAGGCTCACCGCCATCGTGAGCGACTCAACGGCATCCTCATCCCGATCCATCCGCGCCTGCGCGACTCCGAGCGCCACCCAGCCGTGCGCGTGGGAGGGATGGTCCGCCAGCAAACGGCCCAGCAATTCCACCGCCTCCTCCAGTTTCCCCTGGTCGCTGAGCGCCATCGCCAGATTGAAAAGCGCATCCGCATCCGCCGGATCGCGTTGGAGAGCCACGCGCAGCATCCCGATTCCCTTTTCGGAATCGCCCGCTTTCAGGAAATCGACACCCCGTTCCGCGAGCGTCTTCGCCCCGGCGGAATCGCTCCAACGGATGATGATCCGGTCCGCCGTCACCACGATCTCCGCGCCGCCGCCCTGTCCCGCGAACTGCTCCGCGAAGTGCTCGCGCACCGCTTCGCGAAACGCGTCGCCCGATAGAGCACGCTGCGCTTCCGGCAATTGACTGCGGTCGAATTCGTCCAGCGCCAGCTGGACCTCGCGGGGTGGGTTCGTCATCAAGTGAGAAGGTAGGGTTGAAAGTGAAAAGTTCCGGTCAGTCCGAGGCTCTCCGCCCATTGGGAGATCAGCGCGCGGTCCGCGGCGGGTTCGTCGGGAATCTCTTCAAGCGCCCGCAGGAGTTCCCGCGCCTTGGCTTCATAGCCCAGCGCCTTGAAGGGAATCTGGAAGCGGATGTCCTTCAGAAGCCCGCCCCAATGCACCGCGTAGGCCGCGTTCATGATCGAGTTCGCATCCACCAGGGCCTTGGGCAGGCGCTTGCGGATCTCCGGCGACAGCGCACGTCCGCCCTCATCGAGCTGCGCGCGGACCGCCTGCTCCTGCTGCTCGCGGAGTTCCGGCAGATGGTTCCAAATCCAGTCATCCACCCGCGCCCCGACCGAGTAGGACCGCAACTGCACCACCA
>JBFZFJ010000061.1:0-9427 GCA_041306405.1 Verrucomicrobiales bacterium
GTCCTACGCACCGCCACCGAGGACGCCGAGATCGACCTCCTCCGCCAGGCCCTCAACGAAGGCCACTATCTCAAAGCCGGACGCCCTGCCGGACACGTCCTCTGGCAAGGAATCTACCGCACCGACAACGAGACGGACTGTCCCGAACTCGTCGCCGTCCTCTGCTGGGGCGGAGCCGCCAAACGCCTCAAGGAACGCGACAATCACATCGGCTGGGACTCCGTGACCTGTGCCAACCGCCTCAAACTCATCGTGCAACTGCGGCGCTTCTACGTCATCGACAGCGCCCGCCGCCCCAATCTCGCCAGCCAGTGCCTCGCCCTGTCCCTGCGCACCCTCGGCGGCGAGTTCGAAGCCCGGCATGGCTTCCAACCCCTTCTGGCCGAGAGTTTTCACGATCCCGATGAACACACCGGCACCCTTTACAAAGCCACCAATTGGCTGCCACTCGGCTTCACCAAAGGCTTCAAAAGGCACCGCCGCGACTTCTATCAGAACACGGGGAAACCCAAGCATCTCTGGGTTCGACCCTTGAAAAAAGACGCCTTCGCCCTGCTCGCCCGCCCCGGCCTCCTGCCCCCTGGCCACCAAGCCGCCATTGCCGACGGCGACACCGCCGGTGCCCGTTGCGCCCTGAAGTGCCCCGAGTTGCGCACCCTGCGCCACGCCCTGCAGGAACTCACAGACACCCGCAACCCCAAAGCCATCCGCCATCCCTTCAGCGCCATGCTCACCCTCATCGTTTACGGCCTCATTTGCGGAGCCCACGACGTCAAAGCCATCTGGCAAAAATGCGCACCCCTCGATCAAAACCAGCGCCGCGCCATCGGCCTGACCAAGCGCAACAAGAAAACCGGTCTGCTCACCATGCCCGGCTACGGCGCTCTCAACGACCTGGTCAACCGCATCGACCCCGTCGAGCTCGCCCGCGCGCCCCCGGCAACTTACCTGCATCACCTCGGAACTCCTCATGCACGGACGCTGCAAAACCGCCCGAAACCGCCTCTAAAAATATCATTTCCCTGCGGAACCGGCACTTTACGCACCCAAATTTATCAGATTGGCCGTTTCCATGATTCCCGCCCCTGGTGCCACCTAAGTCCCTGAAAACGGGCTATTTCGGAGTAAATCGGGGAAATTTGAGATAAATCAATTCCTCTGCGGGTCTCCGCTGTGCTCCTTAACAATGGTCGGGCTGGCGGGATTCGAACCCACGACCCCCTGCCCCCCAGGCAGGTGCGCTACCAGACTGCGCTACAGCCCGTTTCGTGAACGGGTGGCGAAGGAAACAGGCGAAATGCGGATTGGCAAGCACGGAAAATCATGACATTTCCCCCGCATGAATCGCATCAAAACCGCCATCGTCGGAGCCAGCGGCTACACCGGGATGGAATTGCTCCGCTTGTTACTCGTCCATCCGGGCGTGGAACTCGTCGCCGCCACTTCGCGGCAGGAGGCGGGGAAATCGCTGGCGGCGGTGTTTCCCCGATTCCGCAAGGCGGCGGGCGCGGAGCTTGCGTTCATGGAGCCTGACCCGGACGCCATCGCGGCCACGGGTGCGCAGGTGGCGTTCCTCGCGCTGCCGCATGGAGTGGCGGCGGAAATCGCCCGCGCCTTGCTGGAGCGCGGGCTGAAGGTGATCGATCTGAGCGCGGATTTCCGGCTGCGCGATGCGGCCGTTTACGAGGAATTTTACGACCACCCGCATCCCGCGCCGGACTTGCTGGCAGAGGCGGTTTACGGCTTGCCGGAGATCCGCACGGCGGAAATCCAGGCGGCGCGTTTGATCGCCGCGCCGGGGTGCTATCCGACGAGTATCCTGCTGCCGCTGCTGCCGTTGCTGCGGGAAAATCTCATCGATCCCGCCACCATCGTCGCCAACTCGATGAGCGGCGTCAGCGGGGCCGGGCGCAAGGCCGACCTCAGCCTGCTGTTCTGCGAGTGCAACGAAAGCGCCCGCGCCTACGGCGTGCCCAAGCACCGCCATCTTTCGGAAATCGAACAGGAACTCAGCCTCGCGGCCGGGGAAAAAGTCACCATCACTTTCATCCCGCACCTGATCCCGGTGAACTCCGGCATCGTCACCACCACCACCGCCAAGCTCCGCGATGACGTGACTCCCGACACCATCGGTGCCGCACTCGAAGCGGCCTACAGTGACGCGAATTTCGTCCGTCTCCTCGGCCGCGGCGGCTGCGCGGACACGAAAAACGTCACCCGCACCAACTTCATCGACATCGGCTGGCAGCACGACCCGCGCACCGGCCGCGTCATCCTGATGAGCGCCGAGGACAACCTCGGCAAAGGCGCGGGCGGGCAGGCCGTACAGTGTTTCAACCTGATGTTCGGCCTGAGCCCGATTGATGGATTGCAAAATTTCTGAGCGCTGCCCAGTCTCCGCCGCTGTTTCCCTTCTTATCTCATGGACTTCCCATTTTCCCGCATCAAAGGCGGCGTCGGCGCGCCCCAAGGATTTCTCACCAGCGCCGTGAGCTGCGGCATCAAGAATCCTGATAGCAAGCGCCTCGACCTCGCGCTCATCTACTCCGAGAAACCCTGCACCTCGGCCGGCACCTTCACGACTAACCGGGTCAAGGCCGCGCCCGTCCGCGTCTCCCAGACCCACCTCCGCAAGGGCGAGCTCCGCGCCATCATCGCCAACTCCGGCAACGCCAATGCCTGCACCGGCGTGCAAGGCATCCGCGACGCCAACTCGATGTGCGACGCAGTGGCCGAGCCGCTCAAACTCAAGCGTTCGGAAATCGGCGTCGCCTCCACCGGCGTGATCGGCCTGCCGATGCCGATGATGCGCTTCGAGCCGAAATACGACGAACTCATCGACTGCCTCGGCCCGAAAAACGGCTCCGACGTCGCCGCCGCCATCATCACCAGCGACACCCATGCCAAGGAAATCGCCATTTCCTTCGACCTCGGCGAGCACCGCGTGCGCATCGGCGGCTGCGTCAAAGGTGCCGGAATGATTTCACCGAGCATGGCCACCATGCTTTGCTTCATCACCACGGATGCCAGCATTTCCTCCGAATGTCTCCGCAAGGCCGTGCTCGAATGCGTCGAGGACAGCTTCAACCGCATCACCATCGACGGCGACATGTCCACCAACGACACGGTCATCGTCCTCGCCAACGGCGCGTCGCGGATGCCTTCCATCCGCCGCAACAGCAGCAACTGCAAATTGTTCCGCAAAGCCCTCAACTGGCTGATGCTCGAGCTCGCCAAAGCCGTCGTCCGCGACGGCGAGCGCGTCACGAAATTCGTCACTGTGAAAATCGAAGGCGCGCGCACCTATCAGGATGCGAAAAAAGTCGCCGAAGCCGTCTGCAAGTCCGCGCTGGTCAAGTCCTCGTGGAACGGCGGCGATCCTAACTGGGGCCGCATCATCCACGCCGTCGGCTACTCTCGCGCCCGCATCCGCGAGGAGCTTGTGGACATCCACATCGGCGGCAAGGCGGCCTGCATCGGCGGCCTGCAGGCGGACACACCGATGGACGAGCTGCGCGAAGCGGTTTCCCATCCCGAGTTTGAAATCGTCATCAACCTCAACCAGGGCGACGCGGACTATGTCATGTATTCGAGCGATCTATCACCCGAGTATATCGATTTCAACCGCTCGGAATACGCCTATTGGAAACAAGCCCGCAAGGACGGACTGGTTTGACGTGAACCTACTCCGGACCAGCCGGCACGATGAGCGTCGGCACGGTGGCCTTGCGGGCCAGTCCTTCCGCGACGCTGCCGAGAAGCAGCGCGGCGATGGCCCCGTGGCCGTGCGAGCCGACCACGACGAAGTCCGCGCCGCCCTCCTTGACGCGTTCTAGCAGCGAGTGGAGCGGACTGCCCTCGGCCATCCGGGAGGTGGCCTCGGGCAGGTCCACGCGGACCGCGGCGAGGAGCTCCTCCAGCTTGAGAGCCGCCCGGCGCCTCGATTCCTCCTGGAAGGCGTTCATCGCGGGAAACTCATCCGGCGTGAATCCGTAAGCGGTGTAACTCGGCTCCGGCTCGATGACGTGGAACAATTCCAGGTCAGCGCCAAAGGATTTGGCCAGCTCGGTGGCGATTTTGACCACTCCGGGCGTGGCGTTGGAGAAATCAACTGCGGCGACGATGGTTTTCATGGCGTTCCATCCATACCACCCGCGGCGGGCTGTTGTAAAGATGCATCCTGCCCGCGGAAAATCGTCGTTTGGCAAAGCCGTCGTTTTCATCCAGAGTCGCCGCGCCATGATCCGCTTTCTCCACACCCGCATCCGCGTCCAAGACCTCGACACGTCCATCGCTTTCTACCAGAAACTCGGCTACACCGAAAGGGAGCGCAGGACTTCTCCCGAGGGCAACCAGCTCGCCTTTCTCGAACTCCCCGGCAACGACGTGTTTCTCGAGCTGACCTGGTCGGAAAACTACAAGACGACCTGCCCGGAAGACCTGATGCACACCGCGCTCGGCGTGCCGGACATCATCGCCTATTGCGACCAGCTTGAACAAGCCGGCATCGAAATCTGGCCCTCCGCCTGGCGCGAGAAATTCTCGGCCGGCGGCCGGAAGATGGCCTTCGTCACCGATCCGGACGGCTACGAAGTCGAGATCCTCGAGCGCTGAAAGTCACGCTTTCACGCCGTAATCCGCCATCATCCGGCGGACGTCTTTCGCCAGGCCGAAGAGCACGAGCACGTCGTCCGGCTCGAATGCCCGCGCCGGCTGCGGGATGCCGAGCACCTTGCCGATCGGGTGGCGGGTGGAGCTGAGCGTGGCGGTCCCGCGGCCTTTGCCGATGGTGACGAGGTTCAAATTGTAGCGGCTGCGGAGTTCCACATCCTGCAGGGCCACGCCCACGAGCGCCTGCGGGACGAGGATCTGCGCGATTTCATATCCGCTGCCGAGCTCCAGCCGGTCGATGACGTCGGGCGTGTTGAGCGAGCGCGCGAGCCAAGCGGCGGCCATCGCTTCCGGGATCAGGAGCTCGTCGATTTTCAGCAATTTCAAGATCCGCCCGTGGAGCGGATTGACGATGCGGCTGATGATGCGTTTGGCTCCGAGCTGTTGGATGTTCGAGGCGACTGACAGGGACGCTTCGAAATCCTTGCCGATCGCGACGATGACGACATCGCAGGCGTCGATCGGGATTTCATGGAACGCGTCGATGTCCGTGCAATCCGCCTGGATGAGATACTCGATCTCGTCCTTGAGCGCGTGGATGTGGGCGGGGTCGTTGTCCACGGCGATGATTTCATGGCCGTCGCGGCTGAGCTGGCGGGCGAGGTGGGTGCCGAAACATCCAAGGCCGATGATGCAGAATTTCATGAGGTGGGCGGGTTCAGGTGAGGATGATTTCTTCTTTGGGTTTCCCGGAAGCGGGGCGGGAATCCTGCTTGATGAGGGTGGCCATGACCGTGAGCAGGCCGATCCGGCCGACGAACATGTTCACGATCAACAAGATTTTCGCGGCAGGGGCGAGCGTTGGCGTTAGATCGAGCGAGAGGCCGACGGTGCCGAACGCGCTGATCAACTCGAACAGCAAGGCCGTCTCCGGGACGCCGCTGCCGGACTGGAGGATTTCGAGGATGATGAAATTGCACGTCAGCCAGATGCCGGTGAGGAAAATCAGGCCGAGCGCCTGTGAGCCCGCCTCCGGGGAGATCGAGCGGTTGAAGAAGACGATGCCGCGCGGCCCCATCCGCAGTTGGCGCCACAAGTGGGCCAGACCGACCGCCGCGACGGTGGTGCGGAGACCGCCCGCCGTGCCGCCGGGCGAGCCGCCGATGACCATCAGAATCATCAACACCTGCGCGGTCAGCGGCCCGATTTGCGACATGGAAACGGTGTTGAATCCCGCGGTCCGCGCGGTGACAGAGTGGAAGAACGCGGTGAGGACCCGCCCGCCGTTTTCCGGGCCTTTCCAGAGATGGAACTCGCTGGCAAAAATCGCCGCCGCGCCTAGCAGGATGAGCGCCGCCGTCGTCACCAGCACCAGCCGGGTGTGGACCCGCAGGCGGCGGTGCGGGCCTTCCTTTTTGAAGCGCCGTTTGATTTTCGCCACCGCCCAGAATGACAGGTCCTCGTTCGCCAGCGCGCCCAGTCCGCCGATGACGATGAGCACCATGATGACGACCTGCCAGATCCAGTTTCCTCGGAGCACGCCGCTGGCCAGCCCGTCCGGCAGGGTGGAGAATCCGGCGTTGCAGAAGGCGGAGACGGCATGGAAAACCGCATGATAGAGCCGCGTCGGGATTTGCGGGATCGCCTCCATGTTCAAAAACAGAATCACCGCGCCCGCGCCCTCGCAGACGAGCGTCATGAGGACGATGAACTTCAAGGTCTCGCCGATCCGCGCGAGGCGGTTTTCCTGGATCATTTTCCCCAGCAGCAGCCGGTCGTGCAGCGAGAGCCCCTCGAACAAAACCACCGCCGCGAAAAACGTCAGCGTCATGATTCCCAGCCCGCCGATCTGGATCAGTAACAAAATCACGACCTGCCCCGTGGTGGTGAAAAACATCGCCGTGTTCTGCACCGACAGCCCGGTCACGCAGACCGCGCTGGTGCTGGTGAAAAAGGCGTCCAGCCACGAGCAGGTGTAGCCGGGCACCGTGCAGAGGGGCATTTTCAGCAACAGCGCCCCGCTCAAGACGAGAAACAAAAACGACGCGATGAGCACCAGGCCGGGATGGAATGCCCGCTTTGTGAACCGCGTCTGGTGGGAAATGACCAAGGCCAGCCCGGAGACCAGCACCGCCGCTTGCACGAAGAGATGCCCGCCCAGCGATTTCCTGCCAGCCTCCGAAAGCAGGGCCACCGCCACGCCAAAAACCAACACCGGCAGCACCGCGCGGAAGACCGGTTTGTGCCGTCCCCCGCGCTTCGTTTGGGGCTTCCAGAAACTCCAGCCGCGCTCAAGGGCGAAGACGATCCCGATGAGAACCGTCCACCGGTGCTGCCAAGCCGTCACCTCCCCGGTCCAGCCGACCACGACCAACAAGCAAACCCCGGCCACCAGCGCGAGCAGCGGGTGGAGCACCTGCCGGCACACGTTCAACCGGGAGGGTAATTTGCTCGATCCGTCGGAAGCCTCCATGCGCGGCCACTCTATCCACGTCCGCCGGGCATCTGGCAAGAGCGCTTATCCTCCGGCGGGTCAAGGTCCGGTCAGGACCGGGGCGGGCTTCCACTTGATGTTGCAGCCGCTGCTCGGGTAGGGACGCGCGAGCGGCGCTTCACCGGCCAACATCCGTCGCACCGCCTCGCGGAGGTCGCCGCCGTGGGCTTGCTGGCCGCCGCGCGGCCGCGAGTCGTCGAACTGAACGGCGTAAAACAAGCTCCGGGCTTGAGAAAAAAGGAGGAGAGAACTTCAGACATGACAGGAATTTACCACGAATCGCAGCTCCGCAAGTTGGTTTTCCGGCTTTGACCGCTGGCCAATCGGCTGCAAGCTTGCGCCGCCATGCCAGACGGACTTTCACCAGCGGAGCTTCTCCGCTACTCGCGCCACCTGCTCATTCCCGCCGTCGGCGAGGCCGGGCAGTTGCGGCTGAAAAACGCGGCGGTCCTGCTCGTCGGCGCCGGCGCGCTGGGCTCGCCCGCCGCGCTCTATCTGGCCGCCGCCGGAGTCGGCCGGCTAGGCCTGGTCGATGCCGACGTGGTGGACGCGTCCAATCTCCAGCGGCAAATCCTCCACGGCGAATCGTGGCTCGGGAAACCGAAACTCGAAAGCGCCGCCGCCCGCCTGCGCGAGGTGAATCCCCACGTCCGGGTCGAACTCCACCCGGTGCGATTCAGCCCGGAAAACGCGTTGGAGATCGCCGGTTCCTACGACATCCTCGTCGATGGCTCGGACAATTTCCCCACCCGTTTTCTTACCAACGACACCGCTTTCCTGCTCGGAAAACCCCTCGTTTATGGCGCGATCCACCGCTTCGAAGGCCAGACCGGCGTGTTCGCGCCGCGCCTCGGCGGGCCGTGCTACCGCTGCCTGTTACCGGAGATGCCGGCGGCGGGCAGCGTGCCGTCCTGTCAGGAGGCCGGCGTGTTGGGCGTGCTGCCCGGCATCATCGGCTCCTTGCAGGCGATGGAGACGCTCAAGCTCATTCTCGGAATCGGCAGCGTGCCGCTCGGCAAGCTCACCTGTTATGACGCGCTCGGCAGCACGTTCCGAACTCTCAAGCTCAACCGCGACCCGCAGTGCCGGCTCTGCGGCGACCACCCCGAAATCCACAGCGTTTCCAATCCGGAAACCACCGCCCCAGCCACCTGCACCCTCACTCACGAAGACATGGAATCCATCACCACCACCGAACTCCGCGCCCTCCTCAACGGCAATTTCGAAGGCCTTCTCATCGACGTCCGCGAGCCGGAGGAACACGCCGTCGCCCGCATCGAGGGCGCGCGCTTGATCCCGCTGAGAACCCTGCCGGACGAGCTGGACGGACTGCCGCGGGATCGCGAGATCCTCGTCCACTGCAAAGCCGGCGGGCGCTCCGCCAAGGCGGTCCAGCTGCTCCTCGACCACGGCTTCCACCGCGTCAAGAACGTGAGCGGCGGCATCGACGCCTGGCTGGCGGGAAGTTAGAACTGTGATCCCCCGGCACGAAAAACCCCGCCGCAGCCGGAGCTGGACGGGGTCCCTGGGTTTGGGATCTGTTGGGTGAGGGGACTTTATTTCCAGGTCTTCACGTCGTCCGCGACCTTGCCGCCGGTGCCGCTGACGGCGTCCGCGCCGTTGCTCCAGACTGCGACCCGGCGCCCGTGGAGGGTCGTGGCCCCACCGGCAGCGGCTGGCTGGACTTCGATTTTCTCGTCATAATCGCCGTCCAGCATGACGAAATACCGGCCGCCCCACGGGTCATACAAGCCTGTGATCGTGCCGGCGGAACCCGAGGCATACATGAGACCATCCTTGTTTCCCTTGCCTTGCTCGACGTTGAGAAATTTGATCGCCCGCGTGTTTAGAGGAGTGGAGCCGGTTTCGGTGCCGAGCAAAACATTGAGAAAATCGATATCGGTTTTCGTATCCACCTTGGTGTCCGCGCTCATGCCGTCTTTCGGCATGGCGCCATATTCGGTGTAGTAGTTACTGACTGCGGATGCGATGGCGACGCAGTTGTTGAGAGCTCTCATCCTTTTCGCCTTCTGGATCGCATTCATCGCCATTGGCGCGGCCGCCCCGGCGAGCACCGCGATGATGGTGATGACCACGAGAAGTTCGACCAGGGTGAAACCGTTCTTACGACGGAGTTGTTGGGTTTTCATGATGGGATTGGTGTTGAATTTCACTGGCGCGGAGCAAATACGAGATTTTGGGGGCTGACAATGCCTCAATCGCCCCCGCAGTCACATGGTGCATACTTTATTTCGCATTTTGCCGCCCGCAATTCTTTTTCTCTCGCCTTTGCCGTTGCGGTGAAGACCGCCAGACGGCAAA
>JBFZFJ010000062.1:0-17371 GCA_041306405.1 Verrucomicrobiales bacterium
CCAATGACGGGGGGCGGCGGATTCCGCGGGGGCGAAGCGAAGGTGGAAGATTTCATCGGCGGGGGAGTTGCCGGTTTGAATGCGGGCCTCGGTGGCGTCGATGGCGATGCACGTCTGCCAGGCGTTGCCGGTGGTGAAAACCGTGGTGAGCAGCCACTCGAACTCCTCGCGGGTGATGGTATTCTGGTAGATTTCCAGCGCGCGCCAGTCCGGCGGGAGGGCGAGCATCGAGAGCGCCGGGCGCGGTGGCGCGGGCGGCGGAGTCGCCGGGACAGGCGGTGGAGCGGGGCGTGAGACGAAATACGCAACGACGACCAGCAGCACGATTGCGAGGACGAAAAGCGGGCGATCACGCTTGGAGAATAGGCTCATTCAGGAAATAGGATTGTCGGGAAGCGGATGAATGTGGAATTTTCCCGCAGGACTCCATTATTTATGCCAGCAATTCGTATTTTATTTCTCGGTGATGTTGTTGGCGAGCCTGGACGCAAGGCGGTGATCGAGCAGTTGCCGCTCCTTAAACAGTCAGAGGGACTCGATTTTTGCATCGTGAATGGTGAAAATTCGGCGGGAGGGAAGGGGATCACGCCGAAAATCGCGATCGACCTGCTGCGGGCCGGCGCGGCGGTCATCACGACGGGCGACCATGTGTGGGACCAGCAGGAAATCGTCGATTATTTCCCGACGGAGCCGCGGTTGCTGCGTCCGCTGAATTATCCGGAAGGCACGCCGGGAGCCGGCAGCGTGGTTTTGGAGACCGCAAAAGGCCGGATCGGCGTGATCCAGGCACAGGGTCGCTCATTCATCCAGCCGCCTTTGGAAAACCCGTATCTCGCCGTGGAAAAGGAAGCGGAGCGTCTGCGGGCGAACGGGGTGAAGATCATCGTGCTTGATTTCCATGCGGAAACGACCAGTGAGAAAATCGCGATGGGCCGGATGCTCGACGGGAAGGTTTCGCTCGTCGTCGGCACCCACACCCACGTGCAAACCGCGGATGAGAACATTTTTCCCGGCGGCACCGGCTACCTCACCGACGCCGGAATGTGCGGGCCGGAGGAATCCGTGCTCGGACGCAGCATCGAGTCAGTGGTCTGGCGCTTCAAATCGGGAATGCCCACGCGTTTCCCGATCGCGAAAGGTCCGGTCCGCTTGTGCGGCGTGATTGTGGACGTGGATGCGGAAACCGGCACCTGTTTGGCCATCCGAAGGCTCTCGATCATGGTGCCTGAGGCGGGAGCTTCCGCCTCCTGATCCTTACATTTTCAGGGGATTTGGATAAATTTTCTTTTCATCGAGATTTTTTTTGACAGAGTGACCGGCTTTGCTAAGGTCCCGCCGCTCTTCCCCACAGCAAGTCAGGGGTGCCGCGTCTAGTCTCGTCTTTTTGAGATCGGCCGCGGTGTTTTTGTCGGGTTGAAGGTGGAGCATCACATATCAGATTGCTCGCGTAGCTCAGGGGTAGAGCGCATCCTTGGTAAGGATGAGGTCGGGGGTTCAATTCCCCCCGCGAGCTCCAGGGCAATCTCGAATAATCTCAATCGTCTCAAGAAGAACAACAACCACCATGGCTAAAGAATCATTCCAGCGCAACAAGCCGCACGTTAACATCGGAACCATCGGTCACGTCGACCACGGCAAAACCACCCTCACTGCAGCGATCACCAACACGCTCGCTGACCACGGCCTTGCCCAAAAGAAAAGCTACGCCGACATCGACGCAGCTCCTGAAGAACGTGAGCGCGGTATCACCATCAACACCGCCCACGTGGAATATGAAACCGTCAAGCGCCATTACGCCCACGTGGACTGCCCCGGTCACGCCGACTATGTGAAAAACATGATCACCGGCGCGGCCCAGATGGACGGCGGCATCCTCGTTGTTTCCGCTGCGGACGGCCCGATGCCACAGACCCGCGAGCACATCCTGCTTGCCCGTCAGGTCGGCGTTCCCGCTCTCGTGGTTTTCATGAACAAGGTTGACCTTGTGGACGACGCCGAGCTCCTCGAACTCGTCGAAATGGAAGTGCGCGATTTGCTCTCCATGTATGAATTCCCGGGTGATGACATCCCGATCGTCATGGGCTCGGCCAAGGCCGCTCTTGAAGGCGACGAAGCTCAAAAGGCGAACATCATGAAACTCATGGACGCCGTGGATTCCTACATCCCCGAGCCTGAGCGTCCGATTGACAAAACCTTCCTCATGCCGATCGAAGACGTGTTCTCGATCGAAGGTCGTGGAACGGTTTGCACCGGCCGTATCGAGCGCGGTATCGTCAAAAAGATGGAAGAAGTCGAAATCGTTGGTATCCGCGACACGCAGAAGACCACCGTCACCGACATCGAAATGTTCCGCAAGCTGCTCGACGAAGGTCGTGCCGGTGACAACGTCGGTCTCCTCGTTCGTGGTCTCAAAAAAGACCAGGTTGAGCGTGGCCAAGTCATCGCCAAGGTCGGCACCGTCAAGGGCCACACGGTCTTCAAGTCCGAGATCTACGTTCTTTCGAAAGAAGAAGGCGGCCGCCACACCCCGTTCTTCTCGAACTATCGTCCTCAGTTTTATTTCCGCACCACCGACGTGACCGGCAGCATCAAGCTTCCTGAAGGCGTCGAAATGGTGATGCCCGGTGACAACATCAACCTCGAGGTTGAGCTCATCACCCCGATCGCCATGGAACCGACCATGCGCTTCGCGATTCGCGAAGGTGGCCGTACCGTGGGTGCCGGCCGCGTGGGTGAAATCATCAAGTAAGTCTTAGCAGCGAGGCTTCCCGCGGCTGGTCCGCGGGAATGCTCGGCCCCAGGGCATCCCGCTTCGAAAGCGGGGTGCCCTTTGGTCGCCTCAAAACGGCAGTAGTTCAATTGGTAGAGCGTCGGTCTCCAAAACCGAATGTTGTGGGTTCGAGTCCCCCCTGCCGTGCCACTTTCCAGTTCAGTTTCCAGTTCAGTTTCCAGTTCAGTTTCCAGTCAAGCGACACATCATGTTTTCGAAAATCTCCAATTTCCTGGGCGAAGTAAAAGGCGAGCTCCACAAAGCGAGCTGGCCTTGGGAATCCGACCCGAAAATCAAGGGCCTTAAGAAATACAAGGAACTCGTTGACTCGACCATCGTCGTCCTCATCGCCATGATCCTGCTCGCGGGATTCGTTCAGTTCTGGGATTTCTTCGACGTTTTGATCGTCGGCTCCTCCCATGATTTTGTCGAATATCTCTTCTCCAGCTTCGGCCGCTAAAGCCCTTGCCGTCCTTCTCATTCCATCTCCGACCGACCCGTCATGTCAGAATCCAATTCATTCCGCGACCAATGGTACGTTGTCCAGGTCCTCTCCGGCCAGGAAGGCAAAGTCCGTGACCGCATCGCCCGCACCGCCGAGGCCGAAGGGATGACTGAATACATCCGCGAGGTGCTCGTGCCGACCGAAATGGTCTCCGAAATCCGCCGCGGCAAGAAGACCGAGACCAAGAAGAAATTCTTCCCCGGCTACATCATCGTCAACATGAACCTCGCCACCGAGGACAACCAGCTCGTCGAGAAGACCTGGTTTTTCATCAAGGAAATGGACGGCGTGATCGGCTTCGCCGGCACCAAGGACCGTCCCGCACCGATGCGTCCCCGCGAAGTGGAAGCGATGCTTTCGCAGATCAAGGAGCGCGAGGAAAGCGTCCGGCCTGCGATCAGTTTCGAAGTCGGCGACACCGTCAAGGTGGCCGACGGGCCGTTCCAAAGCCAGAACGGCGTTGTCGAGGAAATCGACCCGGAACGCGGCAAGCTCCGCGTGTCGGTGACCATCTTCGGACGCAGCACTCCGGTCGAACTCGAATATTGGCAGGTCGAAAGAGCATAATTGTCTGGACCTGCATCGCTGAATATACAACCACCCCTCTCCCGCAAGTTTAACCGCATTATTTTATGGCCAAGGAAGTCGTCAAAATCATCAAGCTCCAAATCAAAGCCGGAGCCGCCAATCCATCACCTCCAGTGGGCCCCGCCCTCGGTCAGGCCGGTGTCAACATCATGGCGTTCTGTAAGGAATTCAACGCGAACACCCAAGCCCAAGTCGGCGACGTGCTTCCTGTCGTGATTTCGGTTTACAAGGACAAGTCATTCTCCTTCATCACCAAGAAGCCACCTGCCGGCAACCTTCTCAAGAAGATCGCAGGACTTGCTTCCGGCTCGAAAGAGGCGAACAAGATCAAGGTCGGCAAGATCACCAAGGCCCAGCTCATGGAGGTCGTCAAAATCAAGATGCCCGACCTCAACACCAAGGACCCTGAAGCCGCCTGCCGCATTCTTGCCGGCACCGCCCGCCAAATGGGCCTCGAAATCGAAGGTTACTGAAATTCTCAGCCGGAAATTCCTGATGGAGTGACCGGCGCCCGCAGGAGGGAAGCGCATTCCGCGATTTCCGCCCGAACTGCAACCAACTAACAAAATGGCTAAACACCGCAGCAAACGCTACAAAAAGGCAGTCGCACTTGTCCAAGCAGGCAAGAGCTACTCGCTCACCGATGCAATCAGCACCGTGAAGGAATTCCCGGCGCCGAAGTTCACTCCCACCGTCACCCTTTCGTTCCACCTTGGTGTGGATCCACGGAAGAGCGATCAAATGGTCCGTGGTTCTGTTTCCCTGCCACACGGCACTGGCAGAAACGTCCGCGTCGTCGTCTTCGCCCAAGGCGCTGCCGCTGAAGCAGCCATCGCCGCTGGAGCCGAGCACGTCGGTTACGAAGATCTCATCAAGCGCGTCCAGGAAGGTTTCACGGATTTCGATTCCGCGATCGCCACTCCCGACGCCATGGCCGAAGTTCGGAAAATCGCCCGGGTCCTCGGACCTCGCGGCCTGATGCCTAACCCGAAGACCGGCACCGTCACCGACGACACCGCCAAGGCGGTTCGCGAAGTGAAAGCTGGCCGCGTGGATTTCAAACTCGACAAGAACGGCAACGTTTCGGGTTCCATCGGCAAGTCTTCTTTCGAGCTTTCGCAGCTTGAGGAAAACGCCCGCGCCTTCGTGGACAGCGTTGTCCGCGCCAAGCCCGCCTCCGCCAAGGGCAACTACATCCAAGCAGTGACACTCGCCGCTTCGATGCTCCCTGGCATTCCTCTGGAAGCCGCCACCTACAGCAAAGCGTCCGCTTAATCCACAGACCGCCAACGCATATGAATCCAGATAAGAAAATCATCATCAACGGCCTGTTGGATCGCGTCAACGCGTCTCCTTACCTGATCGTCATCGATTACACCGGCCTCACCGTGCAGCAATTCACGGAACTCCGCAATCGTCTCGGCGCAGGTGGTGCCAACTGCACCGTCGCCAAAAACACCTACATGCGCAAGGCTCTCGCCGAAGCGGGCATGCCTGACATCGGCGCCAACCTCACCGGTCAAATGGCCTATGTCATGGGCGACGCCGAAGTGTTTTCCGCCGCCAAGGTCATCAAGAATTTCGAAAAGGAATTCAAGAAGCCCGAGATGAAGGTGGGTATCCTCGGCAACGCGATCCTCGATGCCGAAGCGCTCAAGTCCATCGCCGACATCCCGTCGCGCGAAGCTGTCCTTTCACAACTTTTGGCAACGATCCTCGAGCCTGCTACCCGCATCGCCCGCGTCGTCAAAGCAAAATTCAACCCGGACGGCGACGACTCCGCGGACAAGGCCGAAGAGGCTCCTGCTGCGGAATCCGAAGCTCCAGCCGCTGAAGCAGAAGTCGCCGTTGTGGCCGCCGAAGCTCCCGCTGCTGAAGCCGAAACCCCCGCCGCCGAATAACAAACAATCTGAAGTGATGGTGACGGCGGCTCCCGTTCGTCACCTGAACCCATAATGGTTCCTCGTCGGAGCAACGGCTGTTGCCCTGAAATCCCCGGAGGCTCCGGGGGCGACGATACCGAACAAGGAGAATAAAAAAATGGCTAATATTGAAACACTCGTAGAAGAACTCGGCAAGCTCACCGTTTTGGAAGCTGTCGCACTCGTCAAACAACTTGAAGAACATTGGGGCGTTTCCGCCGCTGCACCAGTCGGCGTTGCCGGTCCTGCTGCCGTCGTCGAAGCTGCCGAAGAGAAGACCGAATTCGACGTCGTCCTCACGGATTGCGGCGCTAACAAGATTGCCGTCATCAAGGCAGTCCGCGAAGTCGCTCCCGGCCTTGGTCTTGCAGACGCGAAGAAGCTCGTCGAGAGCGCTCCTGCAAAAATCCTCGAAGGTGTCGCCAAAGACGCCGCCGAGACCGCCAAGAAGAAGCTCGAAGAGGCTGGTGCCAAAATCGAACTCAAGTAATATCTTTCAGACTACTCCCGGGGCAGAGAAATCTGCTCCGGGATTTTCTGTCGAAACCGGCGGGAAACTCTAAACATCATCAACCAGGTTTTCCCGCCGATTCCGACAAAACTTTCCAACGCTTGATCCACCCTGCCTGAGACCGTTCGCGGCTCGGGCTCAATTTGTAAGAAGAATACCACTAAACGCCATGGCTGAACGTCTCTATTTCGGGAAATTCGAAGAAGTCATCGAGCCGCCTAACCTCATTGAGGTTCAGAGTCGGTCCTACGATGAATTCCTTCAGAAGGAAGTGCTCCCCAGCGAGCGAGCGGATGCGGGTCTCCAAGCGGTTTTCCGCGAGGTTTTCCCGATCAAAAGCTACGACGAAGCGATCGAGCTCGATTTCGTGACCTACGACATCGAAGATCCGAAAATCACTTCGCTCGACTCGCTGCGCAACAGCGAGAGTTTCAGCGCGGCACTCTATGTGACGTTCAAGCTGAAAGACGAGACCGGCACCAAGAAGGAGCGCGTCTACATGGGCGAGCTCCCGATGATGACCCGCCGCGGCACTTTCATCATCAACGGCGCGGAGCGGGTCATCGTTTCCCAGCTCCACCGCTCGCCAGGGATCTGCTTCGAGACCTCGCAGCACCTTAACGGCAAGCTTCTTCATTCCTTCCGCATCATTCCTGACCGCGGATCATGGTTGGAAGTGCAGTTCGACACCAACGACCTGCTCTATGTCTATCTCGACCGCCGCCGCCGCCGCCGTAAGTTCCTCGCCACCACGTTCCTGCGCGTGCTCGGCTACCCGACGGACCGCGACATCGTCAGCCATTTCTACTCGCCCGAAGCGCTTCCGCTGAGCGAGTCGATGGACGAAGGCGAGCTCGGTCACAAGGTTCCTTTCGAGGACATTCTCGATGGTGAATTGACCGTCGCGAAGGCTTACGAGCCGCTCACGATCGGCATCGTCCGCCAGCTGCTTGCTCTCGGCCACAAGAACGTCGAAGTCATCGACGGTCGCGAGGACGAAATCCTGCTCAAGTCGCTCCGCAAGGACCCGGCGAAGGACGAGGAATCCGCGCTCAAGGATATCTATCGGAAACTCCGCCCCGGAGATCCACCGACCGCGGCCAATGCCCGCGCGTTGCTCAAGCGTCTTTTCTTCGATGCGAAGAAGTATGACCTCACCCGCGTCGGTCGTTACAAGATCAACCAGAAGCTCGGCATCCAGGTGGATTCCGACCAACGGATCATGGTTCCCGAGGACTTCCTCGCCGCCGTCCGTTACATCCTCAAGCTGAAAAAAGGCGACGGTGTCATTGACGACATCGACCACCTTGGCTCGCGCCGCGTCCGTGCTGTCGGTGAACTTCTTGCCAACCAGTGTCGCGTGGGCCTTGCCCGTACCGAGCGTTTGGTCAAGGAGCGCATGACATTGTTCGACGTGAACATCGAAGGCATGACGCCGCAGAAACTCATCAACCCGAAGGCGCTTTCCGCCGTCGTGCGTGATTTCTTCGGCCGTTCGCAGCTCTCGCAGTTCATGGACCAAACCAACCCGCTCGCCGAGCTGACGCACAAACGTCGTCTCTCCGCGCTTGGACCTGGTGGTCTCAACCGCGACCGCGCCGGCTTCGAAGTCCGCGACGTGCATCCGTCCCACTACGGCCGGATCTGCCCGATCGAAACTCCCGAAGGTCCGAATATCGGTCTCATCAACTCGATGTGTACTTATGCTCGCATCAACGAGTTCGGTTTCATCGAAACTCCCTACCGCCGCGTGGTGGATTCCAAGGTCACTAACGAGATCGAGTATCTCACCGCCGACCAAGAGGAGAATTTCCTCATCGCCCAGGCGAACAACCCGATCGACAAGAAAGGCGCGTTCCAAACCGAGCGCATCACCGCCCGTGAAAAAGGCGGCGAGTTCATCGAAGCGCTTCCATCGGAAGTGAACTACATGGACGTCTCGCCGAAGCAGCTCGTCTCCGTGGCCGCCGGTCTCATCCCGTTCCTCGAACACGATGATGCCAACCGCGCGCTGATGGGCTCGAACATGCAACGCCAAGGCGTGCCTCTGCTCGTCTCCGAATCACCGCTCGTCGGCACCGGTCTCGAAGGCAAGGCCGCCCGCGATTCCCGCGCGGTGGTGGTTTCCGAAGCCGACGGCATCGTTGCCGCCGCGACCGCGGAAATCATCGTCACCACTCCGGACGGCAAGCTGCCTGTTTCCGAGGAGAAATTCCTCAGCGACGCCGAGTCCGTGCGGACCAACGTGGAGAAAGGCATCATGGCCTATCCGCTGCGGAAGTTCATGCGCTCGAACGCCGGCACCTGCATCAACCAGAAGCCGATCGTCAAGCTGGGCCAGAAAATCAAGAAGGGCCAAGTTCTCGCAGACGGACCTAACACCGAAGACGGCGAACTCGCCATCGGTCGCAACGTCCTCGTCGCCTTCATGCCTTGGAACGGCTACAACTTCGAAGATGCCATCGTCATCTCCGAGCGCGTGGTCAAAGACGATGTCTACACCTCTATCCACATCTCGGAGTTCGACGTCGCCGCCCGTGACACCAAGCTCGGCCCGGAAGAAATCACCCGCGATATTCCGAACGTCGGTGAGGACGCCCTGCGCAACCTCGACCACGACGGCATCATCCGCATCGGCGCGGAAGTGAAACCCGGCGACATCCTCGTCGGCAAGATCACTCCGAAGTCCGAAACCGAACTTGCTCCGGAAGAACGCCTCCTCCGCGCCATCTTCGGTGAGAAAGCCGCAGACGTGAAGGACACTTCGCTGCGCGTGCCATCCGGCTGCGTCGGCATCGTCCAGGACGTCCGCGTTTCCCAAAGCGGCTACGCCAAGAAGCGCCTCGACAAGGTCGACCCCGTCGAACTCAAGAAGACGCTCAAGAAGATCAACGACGAGCACAAGAAGAAGGCCGACAAACTGACGGACGACCTCACCGAGCGTCTCTCCGACATTCTGTTGGGCGAAAAAATCCCGCTCGACGTGGTCAACGCACAAACCGGCGAGATCATCATCCCGGCCAACCGCAAGATCACCAAGACGCTTCTCCGCAAGCTCGCTTCGGTGCACGATCACATCGAAATCGACCCTTCCCCGATCCGAAACAAGATCTTGGAAATCATCACTTCGTTTGAAGGCCGCTTCCAGGAACTCGACACCGAGCGCGAGCGCAAACTCGACTCGCTGGAGTCCGGCGATGAAGTCGATCCCGGCGTCATCAAGGAAGTCAAAGTCTTCATCGCCGCCAAACGGAAACTCTCCGTGGGTGACAAAATGGCCGGTCGCCACGGTAACAAGGGCGTTGTCGCCACCATCGTCCGCGAAGAGGACATGCCTTATCTATCGGACGGAACTCCGGTCGATATCTGCCTCAACCCGCTCGGCGTGCCATCGCGGATGAACGTCGGACAGGTTCTCGAAACCCACCTCGGCGTTGCTGCCAAGGCACTCGGTTTCAAGGTCGCCACCCCGATTTTCGACGGCATCAAGGAAGACGTCATCTGGGATTTCATGTCCAAGGCCAAGAAGGTCGATGGTGTGAAATTCGTTGGCGACAACGGCGAACTCCGCGCCCGCAAGCCCGGCGAACCCGAAGGCCGCGGTTACACTTGGATCGGCGACGGCAAGGACGGCACGACCGGTGGTAAATCGACCCTCTATGACGGTCGCACCGGCGAGGCCTTCCACAATCCGGTCGTGGTCGGGATGATCTACATCCTCAAACTCGGCCACTTGGTTGCCGACAAGATCCACGCCCGTGCCGTCGGTCCCTACTCGCTCGTCACCCAGCAGCCGCTCGGTGGTAAGGCGCAATACGGTGGCCAGCGTTTCGGAGAAATGGAAGTGTGGGCGCTCGAAGCCTACGGCGCCGCTTACACCCTTCAGGAACTACTCACCGTCAAGTCGGACGACGTGCAGGGCCGCACCCGGATTTACGAGGCGATTGTCAAAGGCGACAACAACCTCGAAGCCGGAACGCCCGAGTCGTTCAACGTTCTCATCAAGGAAATGCAATCCCTCGGACTCGACGTCCGTCCGGGTCGCAAGGGCTCGACCCATGGCTCCGGCATGACCGGTGGCTTGGACGACTACTCCCTCGATGACCTCACCCTCTAATTTAAACCGCGAACCCCAAACCTGACCTAATACTAACATGAGTGTCGATACCAACCTTCGCGAACTATTCGGCGTGGACGAGCGCCCGGAGCAATTTGACCAAGTCTCCATCACCGTGGCTTCCCCGGAAATCATCCGTTCCTGGTCCAAGGGCGAGGTGAAGAACCCGGAAACCATCAACTACCGGACCTTCAAGCCCGAAAAAGGCGGTCTCTTCTGCGAGCGGATCTTCGGACCCACCCGCGACTGGGAGTGCGCCTGCGGCAAATACAAGCGGATCAAGCACAAGGGCGTGATCTGCGACCGTTGCGGCGTCGAAGTGACCTTGAGCCGCGTCCGTCGCGAGCGCATGGGCCACATCGAACTGGCCGTGCCGGTTTCCCACATCTGGTTCTACAAGTGCATGCCTTCCCGCATCGGCCTCATGCTCGACATGAGTGCCCGCCAGTTGGAGCGCGTGATTTACTATGAAGACTACGTCGTCACCGAACAGGGCAACACCGCCCTCGAAGTCGGCCAACTCCTCACGGAAAACGAACTCCGCGAGGCGGAAGACACCTATGGCGACGGATCGTTCCAAGCCAGCATGGGTGCCGCCGCTGTCATGGAATTGCTCCGCCAGTGCGACCTTCCTTCCTTGATCGTTGCTCTTGAAGAGGAGCTCGGAACCACCCGTTCCAAGCAGAACAAGAAGAAGCTCTCGAAGCGTCTCAAGATCACTCAAGGTTTTCTTCAGTCGAAATCGCGTCCCGAGTGGATGATCCAGACCGTGCTTCCGGTGATCCCGCCGGACCTTCGTCCGCTGGTGCCACTCGAAGGCGGACGTTTCGCCACCTCCGACCTCAACGACCTCTATCGCCGCGTCATCAACCGCAACAACCGCCTCAAAAACCTCCTGCTCCTCAAAACGCCGGAAGTCATCATCCGCAACGAAAAGCGGATGTTGCAAGAGGCTGTTGACGCGCTGTTCGACAACGGTCGCCACGGTCGCGCCGTCACCGGTGCCGGTAACCGTCCGCTCAAGTCGCTCTCCGACATGCTCAAGGGCAAGGGCGGTCGTTTCCGTCAGAACCTTCTCGGAAAACGTGTCGATTACTCCGGCCGTTCCGTCATCGTCGTCGGTCCCGATCTCAAGCTCGGCCAGTGCGGTCTTCCCAAGAAGATGGCGCTCACCTTGTTCGAACCGTTCATCATCCGCCGCCTCAAGGAGCTTGGCTACTGCCACACCGTGCGCTCGGCCAAGAAGATGATCGACCGCAAGACCACCGAAGTCTGGGACATCCTCGCGGAAGTCACCAAGGGTCACCCGATCCTGCTCAACCGCGCGCCGACCCTTCACCGTCTTTCGATCCAGGCCTTCGAGCCGAAGCTCATCGAAGGTGAGGCCATCCGGGTTCACCCGCTCGTTTGTACCGCCTACAACGCGGACTTCGACGGTGACCAAATGGCCGTCCACGTCCCGCTTTCGATCGAGGCCCAGATGGAGTGCCGCCAGCTGATGCTCGCGCCTAACAACATCTTCTCGCCTGCATCCGGTCGTCCCGTGACGGTTCCTACCCAGGACATCATTCTCGGCACGTATTACCTGACATGGGCCGGCACCCGCACCGAGAAGGACCGTGAAAAAGAGGAGCACATGCCCCTCTTTGAAAACGCCTCCGAAGTCGAGTTTGCCCTCGCCTCCGACAAGATCGACTATCACCAGTGGATCCGCATCCGTAACCCCGACCACGGCAAGAACTCGGTCTTCGGTTACAAGGGCGAGGATCTCACCGACAAGGACCGCAAGGAGCTCACTCCGCTCCAACAGGCGCTGCGCCAGGGTAAGATCATCGAGACCACTCCGGGCCGCGTTCGTTTCAATGAAATCTGGCCTGCGGGCGTGGGCTTCATCAACCACAACGTCGGCAAAAAGCAGATCGGCGACATCATCTGGCGTTGCTATCAGGTTTCCGGCAAGCCGAAGACCGTTGAAGTCCTCGACGAACTCAAAACCCTCGGTTTCCGCGAAGCGACCCGTTCGGGAACTTCGATCGGTATCGTTGACATGGTCATCCCCGAGGAGAAACCTGCAGTCATCGCCAAGGCTTACGAAGAAGTCGAAAAAGTCACCAAGCAGTATCGCAACGGCGTCATCACCGACGGCGAGCGCTACCAGAAGGTCGTCGACGTCTGGACCCAGGCCACCGACACCATCGCCAACGCGCTCTATCGCAAGATCGAGTTCAACGAAGGCAAGAAGAAGGCATCGCCACTCTTCATGATGGTCGATTCCGGCGCGCGGGGTAACAAGTCCCAGATCAAACAGCTCGGCGGCATGCGCGGACTGATGGCCAAGCCCTCCGGCGAAATCATCGAACGTCCGATCATCTCGAACTTCCGCGAAGGCCTCTCGGTGCTGGAGTATTTCATCTCCACCCACGGGGCTCGTAAGGGACTCTCCGACACCGCTCTGAAGACCGCTGACTCCGGCTACATGACCCGTAAATTGGTCGACGTGGCCCAGGACGTCATCGTCTTCAAACAGGATTGCGGAACCGCGAACGGCATCACCGTCGCCGCCATTTATGATGGCGACGAGGAATCCGCCTCGCTCTCCACCCGGATCTACGGTCGTGTTTCCTGCGAGCAAATCAAGGACCCCGTCACTGGCGGGATCTTGGTCGAGGTCGATGACGTCATCAACGAAGTTCAAGCCCGTTCCATTGAGAACATCGGCGTGCTCAAGTTGAAGATCCGTTCGGTCCTTACCTGCGAAGCCGAGCGCGGCTGCTGTGCGAACTGCTACGGCCTCAACCTCGCCACCGGCCTTCCGGTTAAAATCGGTGAAGCCGTCGGCATCATCGCCGCTCAATCGATCGGCGAGCCCGGCACCCAGCTCACCATGCGGACGTTCCACGTCGGTGGTGTCGCCGCCGCCACGTTCAAACAGCCGATCATCAAGGCCAAGAACAGCGGTCGCCTCGTTTACAAGGAAATGCGCACGGTGCAAGACGTCGATGGCCACTGGGTCGTCCTCAACAAGAACAGCACCATCTCCATCCGCGACAAGGAAGGCCTCGAACTCGAAAGCCACCAGATCGTCATCGGCTCCGTCATTTCCGTGAAGGATGGCGAGGACGTCAAGAAGGGCGACACCGTCGTCACTTGGGATCCTTACAACGTGCCGATCCTCACCGAGAAAAACGGCAAGGTCGAACTCCGCGACATGATCTCCGGCATCACCGTGACTAACGAAACGGACAAGGAAACCGGCAAAAAAGGCATGGTCGTCACCGAGCACAAGGAAGACCTCCACCCGCAGGTCGTCATCATCGACGAGAAGACCAAGGAAATCAAAGCGAGCTATTCCATCCCGGTCGGCGCCCACCTTTCCGTCAAGGAAGGCCAGGTCATCACCGCTGGAACGCAGATCGCCAAGACCCCGCGGAAAGTCGCACGAACCAAGGACATCACCGGTGGTCTGCCACGGGTGGCCGAGCTTTTCGAAGCCCGCAAGCCCAAGGATTCCTGCGTCATCGCCAAGATCGAAGGCTCCGTTTCCTTCGGCGGCAACGTCCGCGGCAAGAAGAAGGTCATCGTCACTCACGCCGAAACCGGCGAGCAAGTCGACCACCTCGTCCCGATGGGCAAGCACGTGGTCGTCACCGAAGGCGACCAAGTGAAGCGCGGCGACCAAATCACCGAAGGCCCCGTGTCGCCGGAAGATTTGCTCGAAGCTTGCGGAGCCCAAGAGCTTCAAGAGCACTTGGTCAACGAAGTCCAATCCGTCTATCGGGTCCAAGGCGTGGAAATCAACGACAAGCACATCGAGGTCATCGTTCGTCAAATGCTCCGCAAGGTGAAAATCACCGACCCGGGCGACGCCGACCAATACCTTTGGGGGGACCAAGTCGACCGCTCGAACTTCAAGCGCATCAACGCCGAGATCGTCGCCAACGGCGGCAAGCCCGCCGAAGGCGAGCCTGTCCTGCTCGGCATCACCAAGGCCTCGCTGGAAACCGACTCGTTCATCTCCGCCGCTTCCTTCCAGGACACCACCCGTGTCCTCACCGAAGCCGCGACCCTCGGACGCGTCGATTACCTCAGCGGCTTCAAGGAAAACGTCATCATGGGTCACCTGATCCCCGCCGGCACCGGATTCTATCACCACCGCGAGGCGGAGTTCGAATTCACCGTCGAGGAGCCGGAACCGATCGTCGCGCCGAAGGAAACCTTCGAGGACGACGAGGACGCCGCGACCGCGTAATCCCGATTCCATTCCATCGACCAAAGCCCCGGCCCGCGCAAGCGGACCGGGGCTTTTCTTTTTTAGGGGGTGCGGGGCTCGAAGGTGGATGCCGTCCGTTCCAAATTCTTCGCTGCACTGCGGGCGGGGTATCACCGTTGCGGCTGTCGGGGCAATTTCGCGGGGGAGTACACGCGCCCTCGCATGTGGTTTTCAGCGCCCTCGCTGAAAACATGCGTGTGCTATGTGAGACGAACTCTAACGTGATGCGGGCCACCCATGCTGCGAGGGCGCGACCCGAAACACGCGAGGGCGTGTGTGCTCCCCAGATCAACGCGGACGAGACGGCGCGGCTGAAACAGCTTTGGAAGAAGCGGGTGAAGTGTGCATAATTCGCGCTTGGCCGAAATAGTTCAGCATCCCGTCACGTAAGCACCACACCATGAAAACTATCCTGCTCCTCAGCCTCCTCTCCACCCTCGCCCACGCCGATCCGAAGTCCCTCTTCAACGGCAAGGACCTCACCGGCTGGGAAGGTAATCCCGATCTCTGGTCCGTTCAGGACGGCGTGATCACCGGCCGGACCACCGTGGAAAAGCCCACCAAAGGCAACACCTTCCTCATCTGGAAAGATGGCGAGGTCGCTGATTTCGAGATCACCTTCAAATACAAAATGAAGCCCGGCGATGCCAAGGGCACCGTCAACAGCGGCCTCCAGTTCCGCAGCAAGGTCGTCGATCCGGCAAACTGGGTCGTTGCCGGCTATCAGGCGGACCTCGAATACGGCCCGAAATACAGCGGCATTCTCTACGAGGAAAAAGGTCGTGGCATTCTCGCCCAACGCGGGCAAAAAGTGAAGATCACCCAGGGGACTGAACCGAACAAGCCCGTCATCGCAGTCACCGGGGAAGCCGGCAAGAGCGATGAGATCCAAGCCGCCATCCACAAGGACGACTGGAACGAATACAAGGTCATCGTCAGCGGCAACCAAATCCAGCAGTTCATCAACGGCAAGCTCACCGTGGACGTCACCGATGAAACCGCCGAAGCCGCCAAGAAAGGCATCCTCGCGTTTCAGCTCCACGCCGGCCCGCCGATGCAAATCCAGTTCAAGGACATCGTGCTGAATCCCAAATCCTGAATTCGCGCCGGATCGCTGCGGTTGAAAACGGATAATGTGCTTTCTGCCCGCACCCGATGGGGTTACGCAGAACGGCACCGACCGAGCCGCCATGTCCTTTCCTTCCAAACTCGACCTTGCCGTGATCGGTGGCGGCGCGTCGGGCTTTTTCACCGCGCTGCAATACGCGGAAATAGCTCCCGGGAAAAGCGTCGCGATCTTCGAAAAAAGCCCGCACTTCCTGCAGAAAGTCCGAATCTCCGGCGGCGGTCGTTGCAATGTCACGCACGCGTGTTTCGATCCCCGCGAGCTGGCGAAAAACTATCCGCGCGGCTCGCGCGAGCTGCACGCCGCGTTTCACCGCTGGCAGCCGACGGACACCGTCGAGTGGTTCGCGCGCTTCGGCGTCGTCTTGAAAACCGAGCCGGACGGGCGAATGTTCCCGGAAACTGACAGCTCGGACACCGTGATCCAGTGCTTTCTCAATCGCGCCCGCGAGTGCGGCGTCCCGCTGTTTCCTAAGTGTCCGTTAGTCGGTATCGAGCGGCTCGAAAGCGGCGGCTTCTCCCTCCGTTTTGAAAACCTGGCGGAACCCGTCGAGGCCCGCGCAGTCTGCGTCGCCACCGGCTCTCTGAAAGACAGCCCGCTGTTGAGTCATTTGAAAAAGCTCGAACAGTCCATCGAGCCGCTGGTCCCCTCGCTGTTCGCATTCAACGTCACCGACCGGCGCATCAGCGGTTTGGCAGGCGTGGCCCATCCGAAAGTCGCGGTCCGCCGGGAAGGTTCCAACGCCGCCCAGCAGGGGCCGCTGCTGATCACCCACCGCGGCTTCAGCGGTCCGGCCGTGCTTCGGTTATCCGCTTGGGAGGCGAGGGACTTGGCGGCGACGAACCATCATTTCCCGTTCGTCATCGACTGGCTGCCCGAGTTGGATCTCGAAGCGCTCAAATCGCGCTTCGCCGAGATTCGCCAGACCCAAGGCGCCAAACTCGTTCGAAACACGCCGATCACGCCCATTCCCCGGCGCCTGTGGGAGCGCATCGTCGCCTGCTGTGAAATCGAGGACCAAGCGACTTGGGGGCAATTGTCCAAAACAGCGGTCCGCAGCTTGCTGGATGCGTTGAAGTCCGCCCGCTTCGAGGCGCAGGGCAAGACCACCAACAAGGACGAGTTCGTCACCGCCGGCGGCATCAGGCGGCCCAGCATCGACTTCCGGACGATGGAAAGCCGCGTCACGCCCGGACTTTATTTCGCCGGCGAGTGCGTCGACATCGACGGCATCACCGGCGGTTTCAATTTCCAGGCCGCCTGGACGCCCGCCCACATCGCCGCCGCGGCCATCGCGAAATTGTAGTTTTCCCACTGAGCACGATTTCAAGATCGAAGGATGGATGGGCTCGCAATCCAGCCAAAGAAACGCCCGATCCCCTGTGAAGAGGATCGGGCGCTTTTGAGAAAGGTTATGTGGTGATCTGGGTTGGATTAATCCCAACCGCCGCCGCCGCCGCCACCTTTGTAGCCGCCGCCACCGCCGCCACCTTTGTAGCCGCCACCGCCGCCACCGCCACGACGATCTCCGCCGCCGCCGCCATAGCCGCCACCGCCGCCGC
>JBFZFJ010000063.1:0-5409 GCA_041306405.1 Verrucomicrobiales bacterium
CTCTTCCACGAACTCTGCAAAGCCGGATGCCCGAAAATAGCGACAGCTCTCCCAAGAAAACCAAGGTTCTCGATCTTCTCGAAGCAACCAAGAAACCTTCGCGCCGCGAGCGCCAGCGCAAGGAGGCAGAAGTCGTCCCGCCAGCTCCGAGCGTCCTCGACGCCCAAAAAGCCAACGCGCTCGATCTCTTCGCCGAGGAGAAAAAGCCGAAAGTCCGCAAGAGCACCCGTACCGGCAAGGCCGTCCTCGGAACGATTTCCAAAATCCTCGACGCCGAGGAACCAACCGTCGCCAAGGAAGCGGAAGTCGTCGCGGCTCCCGCCCCGGTCGCAGTTGAAGCCGTCGCTCACAGCACTGCCGAAGAAGTTTCCGACGATCCGAAGCTGATCGTCATCAAGCCCCCGATCCTGGTTCCAGCCTTGGCCGCCCGCCTCGGGCTGAAGCCGTTCAACATCATGGCGGACCTGATCAAGATCGGCGTCTTCCCGGCTCCGAACCAGCCGCTTGAGCCTGAGATCGCCGCCAAGATTTGTGAAATCCACGGCTTCGTTTTCGAACGCGAAAAGCGCGACAAGGACAAGGGCGTCCACAAGGAAGTCGTCGTCATCAAAGAGCCGGAAATCGTCGTCGAGGAACCCGTCGATTTGCTCAAATACCGCCCGCCCATCGTCACGATCATGGGCCACGTGGACCACGGCAAAACCTCGATCCTCGACTTCTTCCGCAAGTCCAAGGTCGTCTCCGGCGAAGCGGGTGGCATCACCCAGCACATCGGAGCCTATCAGGTCATCCACAACGACCAGGAAATCACCTTCCTCGACACTCCCGGCCACGCCATTTTCTCCGACATGCGGGCTCGCGGCGCGGACATCACCGACATCGTCGTGCTGGTTGTCGCCGCCAATGACGGGATCATGCCGCAAACGATCGAGGCGATCAAACACGCCAAGAAAGCGAAGAAGACCATCATTGTCGCCATCAACAAGTGCGACCTTCCGTCTGCCAACGTGGACCGGGTGAAATCCCAACTCGCCGAGAACGGCCTGCAAACCACCGACTTTGGTGGCGACACCGAGTTCGCCGAGGTTTCCGCAGTGACCGGCAAGGGCATGGAAACGCTGCTGGAACTCATCGCGCTCCAAGCCGAAGTGCTCGAGCTCAAGGCCAATCCAAAAGCCACCGCCCGCGCCGCTGTCATCGAGGCCCGCGTGGTTCCCGGCCGCGGCACCACCGCCACGGTCATCGTCGAGTCCGGCACGCTCAAGGTCGGCACTCCCTTCATCTGCGGCCCCTACGCCGGCAAGGTTCGCTCGCTCATTAACGACAGAGGCGTGGCCATCAAGTCCGCCCACCCCGGCATGCCGGTGGAGGTCATCGGCTTTGAAGAACTTCCCAACGTCGGCGACCATCTCACCGAGATGAAAACCGAGCGCGAGGCGAAAGCCCTCGCCAACGAACGCCAGGAAGCGCAGCGACTCGTCCGCCTCAAACCGCAGCACCGCAACCGGATGGAGGACCTCTACTCGATGGTCCGCGACGGCGGCGGCAAGGCCCAGCTCAAGCTGATCCTCAAATGCGACGTGCAAGGCTCCGTCGAGGCAATCAGGAAGGCCGTGCTCGACATCAAGTCCGACAAGGTCGAGACCTCGTTCATCACCGCCGCCGCCGGCCCGATCACCGAGTCGGACATTTCCTACGCCGCCTCCACCGATGCGATCATCCTCGGCTTCAACGTCAAGGTGGAAGCTAAGGCAGTGAAATCCGCCAAGGCCGCCAACGTCGACATCAAACTCTACTCGGTCGTTTACGAACTCATCGACCAGGTCCGCGAGGCCATGCTCGGTCTGTTGGAACCGCTCACCCGCGAGACCGTCATCGGCCACGCCGAAGTCCGCCAGATTTTCAAACTCAACCGCGGCCGCGTCGCTGGCTCGTTCGTCACCGACGGCCGCATCCACCGCAAGGCCCACGCCCGCGTCATCCGCGGCGGCATCCCGGTTTTCGACGGCCGGATGTCCACGCTCCGCCGCTTCAAAGACGAGGTCGAGGAAGTCCGCACCAACTTCGAATGCGGCATCCGTCTCGGCGAGTTCAACGAGTATCAGGAAGGCGACATCATCGAGTGCTACAAACTCGAGAAATACGCACAAACGCTCTAAGAAGTGCCGAGTGATCAGTGAACAGTGATCAGGAAACATCCCTGATTCATTGCTCTTCATCTGATCACTGATCACTGATCACTTTAACTTATCCCCATGTCCCGCCGTCTTGATCGAGTCAACGAACTCCTCCGCCGCGAAATCGGCAACGTCATTCAGAAAGACTACGAATGGCACAACCGCCTGGTGACCGTTAGCGATGTCGAGGTCACGCAGGATTTGAAAGAGGGCAAAGTCTGGATCGGCGTGCTCGGCGGCGAGGCCAACTCCGTGATTACGAAATTGAACAAGGACCACGGTGCCATCCAGTCCAAGGTCATGAAGCGCGTGGTCCTCAAATCCACGCCGGTTCTCCGCTTCCACCACGATGCCTCCGCGGTCCGCGGCGTGGAAATCGTCAACCTCCTCGAAGAGGTGGACAAGATTCCGAAGGCCCCGGAAGAAGACGTCCAGCAGGCCTGACCCCCGGTTGCGAAAGATTCCGGCAGCGGGCTCCGTATCCCGTGCAGGATGAAACGACCTGAATTCCAGCTGGCAACGGCCGTGCTCGTGATCGCCTGCAACCTGCCGGCCACCGTGCGCGCCCAGATTCCTCTCAAGACGCCGGCCGGCGAGATGCTGCTGTTCAAATCCAGCGCCGCCTCGCGGGTGGTGGAGAAAGTCCGCTCCGAGGCGCAGGGCGTGATGGTTGAAATCTCCGTCAAGGTCGGCGACCCCGTCGGAAAAGGCCAAGTGCTCGGCCATCTGGAACTGGACGCCACCAAGCTCCAACTCGACCTTGCAAGACACGCCATGGAATCCAAAAGCAACGTCGAAGCCGCCCGCCATCAGGCCGAGGCGTGGGCGGTGACCCGCGAGGAAACCGAGGAGGCGGTGCACAAGCGCGAAATGAAGGAATCCCGCCTGAACTGGGCATCCGCCATGGAGCAGATGCACCAAGGCAACCACGAAATCCAGTTAGACATCGAGAAGACGCAAGTGATCCAGTACGAATATTGGAAACGCCAATACGAGAAGCGCTTCCTGCGGGCTCCGGTGGCCGGCATCGTCTCCGAGGTGGTCGTGGAACCCGGCAAGGCGGTCAACTTCGCGACCCATGTTTTCACGATCAGCAATGACGACGACTACATGATCTCAGTCCCCGTCCCCGCACTGCTCGCCGCGGCCGCCGTGACCGAGACCACGCTCCCCGTGCGCTCCGAGGACGGGAAGTCCGTCAGCCGCGCGAAGGTGGACAGCGTGACCGACGACCCCCGCACGACGGGTGGGAAAACCCTTCGCCTGTTAGTCCATGCCGCCGATTTCCCCGCGCTGATCCGGGCGAAACTCAAGGGCATGAAATTCGACGTCCTGCTGCCCGAAGTGGCGGCGTATGGCGAGTGATTCCGGCGCGGCTTGGGCGCGTTCTCGTTCCGCCTTGAATGCGCCGCCGGGAAAACCAATGCTCCGGACATGCCTGCCCGCGAAGCCGCCCTTGAACTCGCCCGCCGCCTGACCGCGGCCGGGCACCAGGCGTTGTTCGCCGGCGGCTGCGTGCGCGACAAACTGCTAGGACTGGAGCCGAAGGACTACGACATCGCCACCTCCGCGACACCTGCGGAAGTGCTGGGGATTTTCCCCGGCGCGAACGAGGTGGGCGCGCATTTCGGCGTGGTCATCGCCAAGCACAAGGGCCATCACGTCGAGATCGCGACGTTCCGCACCGACGGCAGCTACAAGGACGGGCGGCGGCCGGAAACCGTCACTTTCTCAACCCCGCAGGAAGACGCCCAGCGCCGGGATTTCACCCTCAACGGGCTGTTCGAACGACCCGAGGCCGGCGAGGTGATCGACTACGTCGGCGGCATGGCGGACCTCCGCGCCGGCGTGCTGCGGGCCATCGGCGATCCGGTGGCGCGCTTCACCGAGGACGGGCTGCGACTGCTGCGGGCGGTGCGGTTTTCGACGACGATGGGGTTTGAAATCGAGCCGCAAACGCTGGCGGCGATCCACGAGTGCGCGCCGCTGCTAGACCGGATTTCGCCCGAGCGGATCCGCGACGAGTTCTCGAAGATCCTGACCTGCCCGCGCCGCCGCAAGGGCGTGGAGATGCTGGTGGAAACCGGGCTGATGCTCCACATCGTGCCGGATTTTTTGAAAACCATCGGCTGCGAACAACCGCCGGAATGGCATCCGGAGGGCGACGTTTACACCCACACCTGCATCATGTTGGAGATGCTCGAAGCGGACGCGCCGCTGGAGCTTTGCCTCGCCGTGCTGCTGCACGACATCGCCAAGCCGCCGTGCCAGACCTTCGACGACGAGGCCGGGCGAATCCGCTTCAACGGCCACGACGCGATGGGCGCGGAAATGGCCGACGCGATCCTCCGCCGCCTGCGCTATCCGAACGACCTCATCGCCGCCGTCGTCCCCATGGTGGCACGGCACATGCAGTTCATGAACGTCCAGAAAATGCGGACGGCGAAACTGAAGCGCTTCATGGCCGAGCCGACCTTTCAGCAGGAAATGGAGCTGCACCGGGTGGATTGCGGGTCGTCGAACGGGTTCACCGACAACTACGAATTCCTGCAGGCGAAGGCGCAGGAGTTCGCGTCCGAGCCGCTGATTCCGCCGCCGCTCGTTACTGGCAAGGATCTCATCAAACTCGGCCTGCAACCCGGCCCGCGCTTCAAGGAAATCCTCGAAGCCATCCAAACCGAGCAACTCGAAGGACGAATCCTTGATCGCGAGCCCGCTCTGGATTACCTCAAGGCGCTCGCCGCCGAAACTTCCGCATGATCCGCGAGACATCCGGTAAAATCAGCGCAGCACGCCACCACCCGCCCCATCACTTTTCCCACTCATGAATCCCACCATCCCCGTCGAACATTCCGATCCCGTCAACGCCTCGATCCTCGCGATCTCCGAAGACCTGATCGCCGGATTCCAACGCCAGCCGTTTCACCTGATCGCCGAGAAATCCGGGGTGCCGCTGGAGACGGTGCTCGAGCGCATCCGCGCGATGGTCGAGGCCGGCGTGGTCCGCCGGGTCCGCCAGACGCTGCTTTCCACCAAGCTCGCGCACGGCGCCTTGGTCGCGTGGAAACTGCCGGAGGAAAAGCTCAATGCCGCGTTTGATTTCATGGCCAAGGAAGATCCGTTTTCCGGCCACGTGGTCATCCGCTCGACGGATGGCGAGGTTTCCGGCTCGGGCTACCGCCTCTGGACGACGCTCAAAGTGCCCGTCGGCGAATCGCTCGATTTCCACGCC
>JBFZFJ010000064.1:0-24231 GCA_041306405.1 Verrucomicrobiales bacterium
GCTCCAGGAAAGCGGCTGCTTCGTGCTCCGGTTTCTGGCTGAGGATCTCGGGAGAAATCTGGGTGCCATTCTCGACGCCGTTCTCCGGGCAGTCGCACATCTTCGGAGGTAGGTGCTCCCGACTGAGACAGTCGGGACACTTTTTTCTCACAGCGCGCCGAAGCGGCGGTGGCGGCGCTGGTATTCATGGACGGCCTCGCCCAGGTCGCGCTGGCGGAAGTCCGGCCAGAATTTTTTAACGATGACGATCTCGGCGTAGCTGATCTGCCAGAGCAGGAAATTGGAAACGCGCATCTCGCCGGAGGTGCGGACGAGCAGGTCGGGATCGGGGATGCCGGCGGTCTGGAGGCGGGAGGCGAAGAGCTCGGCGTCGATGTCGGCGGGCGAGATTTTTCCGGCGACGGCGTCGGTCGCGAGCGAGCGGGCGGCGGCGACGATTTCCTCGCGGCCGCCGTAGGACAGCGCGAGGACGAGCGTCATCTTCGTGTTGCCGGCGGTGCGTGCCTGGATGCGCTCGATGAGCGCGCGGGTCTTGGCGGGCAGGCGGTCGAGCTGGCCGATGGCGAGCAGGCGGACGTTCTGGCGGTCGAGGTCTTTGGCTTTTTCGTCGAGGAAACGGTCGAGTAAGGTCATCAGCGCGCTGACTTCGGTGGCGGGGCGGCTCCAGTTTTCGGAGGAAAACGCGTAGAGCGTTAGATACTCCACGCCGAGCTCGATGCAGGCTTCCATGACTTCGCGCACGGATTCCGCGCCGGCGCGGTGGCCTTCCAGGCGGGGAAGGCCGCGCTCCTTGGCCCAGCGGCCGTTGCCATCCATGATGATGGCGATGTGGCGGGGGATTTCCGGGTGCGAAGGCATGGAAGAAATAGGTCCTATAAGACTTATACGACCTATTGCACAACCAATGTCTGCACGCGGTCAGGACCGACTCCAACAAAAGCGATCGGCGCTCCGCAGAGTTCTGAGAGACGCGCCAGGTAGGCTTTCGCCTGGGCGGGAAGCTGTTCGAATTTCGTGCACGCGGTGGTGTCGGATTTCCAGCCGGGAAGCGTTTCATACACCGGCAGCGCTCGGTCCCATGCCTTGCGGTCGGCGGGTGGGAGTTCGTGGATGACGCCGCCGATGTTGTAGCCGGTGCAGATTTGCAGTGTCTCGTATTCGTCGAGGCCATCGACGTTCGTCACGGCGAGACCTGTGACGCCGTTGACCATGCAGGCGAAGCGGAGCAGCACGGTGTCCAGCCAGCCGCAGCCGCGCGGGCGGCCGGAGACGACGCCGAATTCGCGGCCGAGACCGTGGAGGTATTCGGACAGGCCTTCATCGACGGTGGGGAAGGGGCCGGAACCGACGCGGGTGGTGTAGGCCTTGCAAACGCCGATCACGCGGCCGATGGCGTTCGGTGGCAGTCCGGAGCCGGTGCAGGAGCCGCCGGAGGTGGTGTTGGACGATGTGACAAACGGATAGGTTCCGTAGTCGATGTCGAGCAAGGTTCCCTGGGCACCTTCAAACAGGATGGATTTTCCCGACTTCCACGCGGCGTGGAGCACGGGAATCGTGTTGGTGACGTGCGGGCGGAGACGAGCGAAGGCGGTGTAAATCTCCTCGAGCACTTGGTCAGTGGTGAACTGCGGCAGGTCGTATTTCGCCAGGATTTCATTCACCTCGACGAGTCGCCGGGTGACTTGGGCGCGGGTGAACTCCTCGTCCAACAGGTCGGCGATGCGGATGCCGCAACGGTTCACCTTGTCGGAGTAGGTCGGGCCGATGCCGCGCTTGGTGGTGCCGATTTTCTGGTCGCCGAGGGCGATTTCGCGGGCGGCGTCCAGTTCCTTGTGGAAGGGTAACACGACGTGGGCGCGGTCCGAGATGAGGAGTTTGTCGGGAGTGACGGAAACGCCGAGCGCTTCGTTGCGCTCGATTTCCGCGACGAGGCCGGAGGGATCGACGACGACACCGTTGCCGATGATGTTGATTTTGCCGTCCCAGATGATGCCGGACGGCAGCAGGTTTAAAATATAACGGACGCCCTTGGCGATGACCGTGTGGCCCGCGTTGTTGCCGCCTTGACCGCGAACGACGATGTCCGCGTCTTCCGTGAGATAATCGACGATCTTGCCTTTGCCTTCATCGCCCCATTGGAGGCCAACAATAATGGTATTCATTTTAGATAAGATTTCTTTAACCGCGAATGGACGCGGATAGACGCTAATGGAAGAGGAATCTACGAGGTGAGAATCATGCGCTCCCATTCAAGCTTGGGTTTTTTGAAGTTGATGATGAGGCCGACTGGTAGGCCTGTGATTCGGAGATAGTTGAGCATTTGGCCGCGCTCGATGTCGGTGATTCTGTCGATGGTTTTTGTATCAACGACAATCTTGCCATAGGCGATGAGGTCGGGAACGAACTCGCCGACTTGGGTCTCTCTCCAAACTACTGGAAATGGCCGTTGTTGTTCGAAGGCAATCCCTCTGTGCGGGAACTCGACCGCCAGGGAGTTTTCATATGGTTTCTCATGAAGCCCATGTCCGATACCGTTGATGATTTCAAGGGCGCACGAAATGATGGCGTAAACCTCATCCTTGAAAATCAATTCGCGTCCATTGGCGTCCATTCGCGGTTAAATCCCTTTTGTTTTTGAGATCAGCGCGGCGAACTCCTCGAAGAAGTAGGCGGCGTCGTTCGGGCCGGGTGCGGCTTCCGGGTGGTATTGGACGCTGAAGACTGGCAGGTCGCGGTGGCGCATGCCCTCGACGGTGTTGTCGTTCAGGTTGATGTGGGTGACTTCGATTTCCGGCGGAAGGGAGTCGGGATCGACGGCGAATCCGTGGTTCTGCGAGGTGATGGAGATTTTTCCGGTGCGCAGGTCCTTGACCGGCTGGTTGCCGCCGCGGTGGCCGAATTTCAGCTTGAAGGTCGTGCCGCCGAAGGCGTGGGCGAGGATCTGGTTGCCGAGGCAGATGCCGAAAATCGGCAGCTTGCCGATGAGCGTGCGGATTTCCTCGTGGATGTAGCCGAGCGCGGCCGGATCGCCGGGGCCGTTGGAGAGGAAGACGCCGTCGGGATTTTTCGCGAGCACTTCGGCGGCGGTGGTGCGGGAATTGACGACCTCGACCTCGAAACCGGCCTGGCGGAGGCGGCGCAGGATATTGTATTTCAAGCCGAAGTCGTAGGCCACGATGCGATGGCGGACGGGCGGAAGTTCGATGTGATAGCCTTCCTTTTTGGCCAGCACGTTCGGCAGCGTCCATTCGCGGGACTCCTCGCCCCAGACATAGGATTCCGGGGTGGAAACTTCCTTCACGTAGTCCATGCCTTCCATCGAGGGCGAGGCTTTGGCCGCGGCGACGGCGGCTTCCGCGTCGAGTTGGGTGGTGACGCAGGCGCGCATGGCTCCGAGCGAACGGAGGTGTTTGGCGAGGGCGCGGGTGTCGATGCCTTCGATACCGAGAATCTTGTTTTCCGACAGATACTCGGCAAGCGGCTGCGTGGAGCGCCAGTTCGACGGCACCTCGCAAAGCTCGCCGATAACGAAAGCGCGGATGTGGGGCGCGGCGGACTCGGAATCTTCCGGGTTGACCCCGTAGTTCCCGATCTGGGGGTAGGTCATCGCGACGATTTGGCCACGATAAGAGGGATCGGTGATCACCTCCTGGTAGCCTGTCATCGAGGTGTTGAAACAAATTTCTCCGGTGGTGGTTCCGGTGGCTCCGAAGGCGGTTCCTTCGAAACAGCGTCCATCTTCAAGGGCTAGAATGGCAGTAATCGGCACGGCGGGCGCAAACTAGGCAGCCGATCCGAACGATGCAAGCGAATGCTTATTCTTCTCATTCGCCGCCATTTCAAAGATTGGAACCGCGAATGAACGCCAATGAGCAGAAATCCTCCCGATTCAAGAAATCTCCATTCGCGTCCCTTCGCGTTGATTCGCGGTTAAAAATCCAGATGCCCGGTCACTCTCGCGCCCGGCTATCGATCAAAATCGTGACCGGGCCGTCGTTGACGAGCGCGACTTTCATGTCGGCACCGAAGATCCCGCGGCCGACGGGCTTGCCGGTTTCTCGCTCCAAGGCGGCGCAGAATTGTTCGTAAAGCGGCTCGGAGATCGCGGGGGCGGCGGATTTCAGGAACGACGGGCGGTTGCCCTTTTTGGTCGAGGCGTGGAGCGTGAATTGGCTGACGACGATGATTTCTCCGCCCGCATCGGTCACGGACTGGTTCATTTTGCCCTCCGGATCGGAGAAAATCCGCAGTTTTGCGACCTTGCCGCTGAGCCATGCGACGTCATCCGCCGTGTCGCCTTCCTCCACGCCGAGAAGGACGAGCAGTCCGCAGCCGATTCGGGAAATGGTCCGGCCTTCGATTTCCACCGAAGCTTCGGACACCCGCTGGATCACCGCCCGCATGACGTTTTCACAAGGGGATAAATCGTTTTCACGAGTTCAAGACACACGCGGGAGAAATAGATTTTCGACCACGCTGCGTCAAGAAGTGCGGATGCGAAATATTTCTTCTAAGAAATCACCGTTTGGGGTGTCTTAGTCGTTGTTATGAAAACTCTGACTTGGATCTGTCTCGTCGCCTTTCTCTCCCCCCTCAACCTGATGGCTCAAGACCCGAACGCCCTCCGCAAGGAACGCGACAAGCTCGCGGAGCGCGGCATGTGGCGGGAGGCATTGAATCTATACGGGGAAAAGCTGATGCCGATCTCGGACGAGAAATCGGATTTGGACTTGAGAATGGCCGTCGAGGTGATCCGTGGACAAAACGTGTGGGGCGAGTTTGATGAGCTCATCGAGCGCGCGATTGCCATTCACCCGGACAACGCGATGCTGCTGGTGCAGGCGGCGGCGTCCTATCATTCCGCACCCCATTCCGGCCGGCTTGTCGCCTGGGAATTCGAACGCGGCGGCGGGCCGCGATACGGGAGGAGTTCGATGGGGCCGGATGAGGTTCCGGAAGCTTCAGCCGGTTCATGGGTGAATACGTTCTATCGCGATCAGGTTCGCTCGTTCCAGATTTTCCGCGAGGCCGTCGGCAAATCCAAAAACGACGCCGAGCGCTACCGGGCGTGGGAGGTGTTCTCGGGGATTCGACGCGAGGAGGCACGCGGAGAAGCGTGGAAACTCCAGACTCTCACGCCCCTTGAAAATCTACCCGAATGGGGCGAACCGGGACCGCAAGGCGGCACCGAAGGCGCGCCGTGGGCGAAGGACGGGCCGGTGCTCTACGAAGTTCCCGCATCCTGGGAAGCCGCGAAAAACGACGGTGAGCGTTGGCGCTTCGCCCTCGCGGAACGGGTCCGGCTCAAGCCTGAAACGGCTGCCAGCGTCACACTCGAACTCGCGGATTTCTCGAATTCCCAGTTCGGCACGGAGACCCTCTCGTCATTCGGATGGTGGCGTCAGCAGGATCCGGACAGCGCGAAGGGGATTCTCGAAATGGACACGCTGGCTGAGGACGAATGCCTCGCGAAAACCTCGGATGGCGTCCGCCGTTTCAAGCTACCCGCCGCCCACCATTTCATCGCGCTCTATCGCTCGATCATGAATGAAAAAGAGCAGGCCGGAGACGCGCTCGTCCAAGTTTTCCTCAACCGCCGCCAATACGACAAGGCCCGCGAAGTGCTGGAGCAAACCATCGCCAAGCACGGCCCCGGTCATGACGACTCGCGCAAGAAGCTCCTCAAACAAATCACCGGCAACTGGGGCCGCTTCGAGTCCGCCGAGACCGTGCCCGCCGGAGTGAAACCGAAACTGCCGCTGGTATTCCGCAACGCATCGAACATCAAGCTCACCGCCGCCCCCGTGGACATGGAGGCGGTGCTCAAGGACACGCTTGACTACCTGAAAAGCAACCCGCGCGAGCTCGATTGGCAGCGCCTCAATCCCTCGCAGATCGCCAGCCGGCTCATTAAGGAAAACCAGTCCAAGTTCATCGGCGAAGCCGCCGCAAACTGGGAAACGAAACTCACCCCGCGCGAAAAACACCGCGACACCCGCGCCGATCTGGAAGTGCCGCTCGACAAGGCCGGCGCCTGGTGGATCACCGGGAAAATGGACGGTGGCAACGAGTTCCACACGCTCGTCTGGATCGTGGATTCCGTGCTGGTGCAGAATGACGTGGGCGGCAAGAAGCAGTGGTGGGTCGCCGATGCCGCGGGCGGCGCGCCGGTGATCGACTCGGACATCGAGTTTTTCGGCTACCGGACCATTCATCTCGAACGGAAAAATCCTCTCGCACGCCGCATGGAAGTCCGCACCAGGGAATTCAACCGCAAAACGGATGAGGATGGAAAAACCCTGCTCAAGCCCGGTGATTTTGATCATGATTTCCAGTGGCTCGCGATCGCCCGCAAAGCCGGCCGGGCTACCGCGTTTTACGGGTTCCAGCCTTATGGCATCGCGGAGCCCCAGCTTGAGAACGGCAACCGCGATATCACTTACGGCATCTCGGACCGTCCTCTCTACAAACCCGGCGACACCGTGCATTTGAAATTCTATCTGCGTAATGTCGGTTATTTCGAGCCGAACGAGGACGCCTATGCGAACCAATCCGGCACGCTCGTCCTGTATAACGGCCGTGGCGAGGAAGTGATGAAGCTTCAGAACCTCAAGACCGACGCGCTCGGCGCGGTGGAGTGTGAGGTCGTGATTCCCAAGGACGCGGTGCTCGGAAGCTGGAGCGCGGCCTATCAAATCGGCGACCGGATCGCCGCCTCCGTCAGCCTGCGGGTGGAGGAATACCGCAAGCCGGAATACGAGGTGAAGGTCGAGGCTCCGGACGCGCCGGTGAAGCTCGGTGATAAATTCACGGCGACGGTGAAGGCGACCTATTTTCACGGCGCTCCGGTGCGCAACGCGAACGTCGAGATCATCGTGAAGCGTGGCTCGATCGGCGAGCGCTGGTTCCCGGTTTCGCCCTGGGATTGGCTGTATGGCCCTGGTGCCTGGTGGAATGGCAGCGAGGCTTCCTGGCATCCGACATGGAAAAACTGGGGCTGTATCCCGCCGCATCCGCCGTGGTGGCAGGAGAACCGCTGGACGCCGGACGAACTCGTGCTCAAGCGCAATGTTGCCATCGGTCCCGACGGCACCGCGAAGATCGAAATCGACACCGCGCCCGCCAAGGAAATCCATGGCGACATGGATGCGAAATACACCATCGAGGCCCGCGTGGTGGATGCCTCGCGCCGCGAGGAGCGTGGCACCGGCTCGGTGATCGCCGCGCGCAAGCCGTTCGAGGTCGTGGTGTGGACCGATCGCGGTTACACCCGCGCCGGGGACCAGGTGGAGGCGACGATTTCCGCCGCGACTCTGGCAGGAAAGCCAGTCGTCGGCGCGAAAGGCAAGCTCGTCATTTTCAAACTCACCAGCGGCGAAAACGGCCGGATCGAGGAGAAGGAAATCCAGTCGTTTCCGGTGGAGACCGACGCGCAGGGTGAAGTGAAGCAGCGCTTCGCCGCGCCCGCCACCGGCCAGTACCGCCTCGCTGCAAGCCTCTCGATCAAGGAAGGTCAATCGGCGGAAGGCGCGACGATTCTCAACGTTCACGGTCCTGGCCGAGCCGACCCTGCGGACTGGCATTTCGGCCCGCTGGAAATCATCGCCGACAAGCCGTCCCACGCACCGGGCGAGACGGTGAAACTCCGCGTCAACAGCGACAAGGACAACGCCAACATCTGGCTCTTCCTCCACATCGCAGGCTCCGCCGGTCGGGAGGCCCGCCGCATCCGGCTCGATGGCAAGAGCCTCGAAGTCGAGGTCCCGCTCGATCTGCGCGACATGCCGAACATGTTCATCGAGGGCGTCAGCGTCCACGGCGCCAAGATTCACACCGCCGTCCGGCAGATCCTGCTGCCGCCGGTTAGCAAGTTGATCGAGGTCACGCTCGAGCCTGCGAAAAGCCGGGTGAAGCCGCGCGAAACCTCCGCCCTTCGCGTCACCTTGCGCGATGCCGAGGGCAAGCCGGTCACCGGCACCGCCGTGCTGACGGTGTATGACAAGTCGCTTGAGGCGATCACCGGTGGCTCTAACGTCGGGAAGATCCATGAGAATTTCTGGACGTGGAAAAATAGCTATTACCCGGGACAGTCGGGCGATTCGATTCCCCATTCACCGGGAAATCTGCTGCGTCCGAAAACCGTCGGGATGCAGTCGCTCGGGCGTTTCGGCGACGAGGGACGCTATGCGGCGAAAGGCATGGGAGGCGGTGGTTTCGGCGCGAGGTCCATGATGATGGAGAGAGTTGCCATGGACGGTGCTCCCATGATGGCGATGGACGCGTCCGCAGCTCCGGAAGCCAAAATGGCTGGGGAAGGTGATCCCTTTGCAGGCACCGCCGCACCCGCCGCCAATCCCATTCTCGTCCGCAAGGATTTCGCCGATCTCTTGAAATGGTCCGGCGCGATCCGGACCGATGCCGATGGCCGCGCCGAAATACCGCTGGAATTCCCCGACAACCTCACCACCTGGAAAGCCCGCGTCTGGGTGTTGACCAAGGGCACGCAGGTCGGCGAGGGCAGCGCGGAAATCATCACTTCCAAGGAACTGCTGGTCCGTCTGCAAGCGCCGCGGTTCTTGGTGGAACGCGACGAGTCGGTCTTCAGCGCGGTGGTCCAGAATGATCACGACGCACCGAAGACGGTGAAGGTTTCCCTCGAACTGGATGGCAGCAACCTCGAAGCCATCGACGGCGCGCCGCGGACCGTGGAAATCGCCGCGCGCTCGGAAGCACGCGTTGATTGGCGGGTCAAAGCGCTGCGCGAAGGCGAGGCGGCCTTCCGGATGCGTGCGGATTCCGGCGACGATGGCGATGCCGTGGAACGCAAGCTGCCAGTGCTGGTCCATGGCATGTCGCGGCAGGATGCGTGGAGCCGCGCGGTCGAACCGGGTGCGGATTCCGCCAGGATCCAGATCGAGGTGCCGGAGCAACGGCGGCCGGATCAATCGAAGCTCACCGTGCGGTTTTCACCGACCATCGCCGGCGCGGTGGTCGATGCGATTCCCTATCTGGCGAGCTATCCGCACGGCTGCACCGAGCAGACGCTGAACCGCTTTGTGCCCGCCGTGATCGCCCAACAGATGCTGCGCGATCTCAAGATCAACCTCGCGGAAGTGAAGGCGAAGCGCACCAACCTCAACCCGCAGGAACTCGGCAATGCCGCCGACCGCGCGGCGCAGTGGAAGCAATGGCAGGCGAACCCGGTCTTCGACGAAGTGGAGATGGAGAAGATGGTCGCGAAGGGCATCGAGAAACTCATGTCCATGCAGAACTCCGACGGCGGCTGGGGCTGGTTCGCCGGCTACGGCGAGACCTCCTATCCGCACACCACGGCGGTGGTGGTCCATGGCTTGCTGGTCGCGAAGCAGAACGGCGCGAAGATTCCCGATGCCATGCTCAACTCCGGCATTGCCTGGCTGATGGCCTACGAGCGCAAGCAAACCGCCGCTCTGCAACTCCATGTCGAGCGCGAGGCTTTGCGCAAGGAAGGCAAGAAGATCAAGGACTCGAACAAATACGAGAAATCCGCGTGCGACGCGATGGACGCGTTCGTCCGACTCGTTCTCGGCGAGGCCAAGCGCGACTCGGAGCCGATGCTGGCTTTCCTCTATCGGGACCGCGTCGGCCTGCCGGTGTATGCCAAGTGCCTGCTCGGCCTCGAACATCACCGCAAGGGCGACGAGGCGCGCCGCGATGAAGTGATGAAGATGATTTCCCAATACCTCAAGCGCGACCCGGAGAACCAAACGGCTTACCTCGACCTCCAGAACACGAATCACTGGTGGAACTGGTATGGCAGCGGGGTCGAGGCGCATGCCTGGTATCTCAAGCTGCTTGCCGCGGTGAAGCCGCAGGACGCGGATACGCGCGGCTTGGTGAAGTATCTGGTGAACAACCGCAAACACGCGACTTACTGGGAATCCACCCGCGACACCGCGTTCGCCGTCGAGGCCATCGCCAGCTATTTCAAGGCCAGCGGCGAGGACGCGCCGGAGATGGAGGTCGATGTCCTGCTCGACGGGAAATCGCTGCGCAAGGTTTCCATCAACCGGGAAAACCTCTTCACCTTTGACGGCACGGTCGCGCTAACGGGCGACGCCGTGACCACGGGGAAACACGCCGTCGAACTCCGGAAGTCCGGCAAGGGCACGCTCTACGCCAACGCCTATCTGGAGGTCTTCACGCTTGAGGACAAGCTCCGCGCCGCGGGCCTGGAGGTGAAGGTGCAGCGCCGGATTTCCAAACTCATCGCCTTGGAGAAGGAAACCGAGGTGCCGGATTCCACGGGCATGGTGGTGAAACAGCAGGCCGAGCGGTTCCGCCGCGAACCGCTGGCGGACGGGGCGAAACTCGCTTCCGGCGACCGCGTGGAGGTGGAGCTGATCCTCGAAAGCAAGAACGACTACGAGTATCTGATTTTCTCTGATGCCAAGGCCGCCGGCTTCGAGGCGCTCGACGCCCTGAGCGGCTACGTCGGCGGTGGTGACGGATTCAGCGCTTACATGGAGCCGCGCGACCAGACGGTGGACTTCTTCATCCGCGCCCTGCCGCGCGGGACGCACACGCTCCGCTATCAGCTCCGCGCCGAGGTGCCGGGGATTTACAAAGCCCTGCCCGCGACGGCGGAGGCGATGTATGCGCCCGAACTGAGAGGGAACTCCGAGGATCTGAAACTGGAGATTTTGAAATAGTCCGGCTGAGACAGTCCGATCAAATTGCCTGCAAGGAGGTCTGATAAATCACTTGGACTCGATGTGAATTTAACCGCGAAAGGACACCAATTGACGCGAAAGCACTTACACAAAAAAATCTCACACCCCAAAAAACCATCTTCATTCGCGTCGTCTGGCGTCCATTCGTGGTTGCCCCCACAACTGGATCGCCCTAGGTGTCGGGACTCAGACCCCGGCGCGTTTTGGCATGAACGCGGAAAGCTTTTCCCCGAACGTGGAAGGCTCTTCCCTGAGCGCGGAAAGCTCTTCCCTGAACGCGGAAAGCTCTTCCCTGAACGTGCAAAGCTCTTCCCCGTGCGTGCAGAGTTTTTCCCCGCTCCCCGGTGCTGATCCTTTCGGCACTCCAGCGCGCGAAGAACCCCACCGCCGGGGACACCCGTCCATTTAATTTCCCTTTTCGCTGGAGGTCCCGGCCCTGCCCGATAGCTTGGCGGAGGCATTAAGAACCCTCATCCCGGCCCTCTCCCAGGGGGAGAAGGAGAAAGACTGGCGCTTGAAGAAACTTAGGAACCCAATTGCGAACTGATCATGGCGACCACGATTCAACAAATTGCCACCTGGCGCTCGGCGCGTTCTGAACATCAGCGGCTGGAGTTCAAGGAAGCGAAGACGCAGTTCGACAATCGCAAGCTCTACAAATATTGTGTGGCGCTGGCGAACGAGGGTGGCGGGCATTTATTGCTGGGGATCGAGGATCAGCCGCCGCGCAAGGTCGTGGGAACGGCGGCCTTCCATGATCCGGTGGAGATGGCGGCGAAGATGTTTCACAGCTTGGGATTCCGGGTAGAGATCGAGGAGGTGATGCATCCCGACGGGCGGGTGCTGGTGTTCCAGATTCCCGGTCGGCCGCTGGGAACGGTTTATGATTTCGAGGGGGCGTATCTGATGCGGGCCGGGGAGGAGCTGGTGCCAATGAGCGGGGACCGCTTGCGGGCGATCTTCGCCGAGGGTCAGCCGGATTGGCTGTCGCAGGCGGCGATGAGCGATTGTGACGACGACAAGGTGGTGCAATTGCTGGACACGCAGATTTACTTCGACCTGTTGCATCTGCCCTATCCGGTGAACCGGGCGGGGGTGCTTGAGCGCTTCGAGAGCGAAAAGCTGATCCAGCGGGACGGCGGCGGGTGGACGATCACGAATCTGGGCGGAATCCTTTTCGCGAAGAAGCTGGATCAATTCGACCGGCTGGCCCGCAAGGCGGCGCGGGTGATCGTCTATGAAGGCAAGGGCAAGGCCCGGACGAAGCTGGATAAACCGGGAATGAAGGGCTATGCCGTCGGATTCCAAGGATTGGTGGAGTTCATCAACGGGCTGGTTCCCTCGAACGAGGTGATCGAGCAGGCGCTCCGCCGCGAGGTGAAGATGTTCCCGGAGATCGCGGTGCGTGAATTGGTGGCGAACGCGCTGATCCACCAGGATTTCACCGAGTCCGGCACTTCGGCGGTGATCGAGATTTACGACGACCGGATGGAAATCTCCAATCCGGGCAAGCCATTCATTTCGCCCGACCGGTTCATCGACGAATACCAATCGCGCAACGAGCGGCTGGCCGACCTGATGCGGCGGCTGGGAATTTGCGAAGAGAAGGGCAGCGGCGTGGACAAGGTGATCGAGGCGGTGGAGGCCTACCAACTCCCGGCCCCGGACTTCCGGGCGGGCGATCGGCGTACGTCAGTCCTGTTGTTCGCTCATCGGGAGTTTGAAGAAATGGACAAGCCGGACCGGATCCGGGCGACTTACCAGCATTGCTGCCTGCGCTACGTGATGAATGAGAGGATGACGAACCAGAGCCTGCGGGATCGGTTCAGGCTCTCCGAAAAGAAGGCGGAGTCGGTTTCCCGGGCGATTCGGGACACCATTGAGGCAGGAATGATCAAGCTCGCCGACCCCGAACAGAAATCACTCCGTTACCGCCATTACTTGCCGTTCTGGGCCTGATTCTCATTTAGGCGCAAGCCGCCATGTTTCCTTCCTGAAGAGCAAAAGCACACAAAATCAACCACTTGCCCATTTAGACGCAAATCGCCGGACCAACAATTCCCATGATCACCGAAGACCAACTCGAACAGCTCGCCATCCAGTGGTTCCAGGAAACGGGCTGGAACTACGTCCATGGCGCGGTGATCGCGCCGGAAGTAGAACCCTCATCCCAGCCTTCTCCCACGGGGAGAAGGAGGAAGGCGGCGGAGCGGGAGGCATTAAGAACCCTCACCCCGGCCCTCTCCCATGGGGAGAGGGAGGAAGACGGGCGCTTGGCGGAGGGCCGGCGTCGCGGTGCTATGCCGGGGCAAGTCCGGCGTCGCGATGCTACGCCGGAACGAGTTTTGCATGTGGTGACGAAGCCGGGCTTCAGAAAGGAACAAGGAGAGCTATTGAACAAGGAGAGGCGATATCCGATCGCCTTGACCATGAGAGGTCCATGGGGAAGCGGTTTGTCTCGGTTCATGGGCTTTCCATGGGCATCGGCGGACGCGTTCCGCCGCTCCTTGGGAAGAATGCCTTGTTGGGGCGGAAGAAGGTGGAGTCCAACCATTAAGTCCGACTTAATGGTTCGATTCATGAGCGAGGGAGGGGCAACTTGTAAGGGTTGCTAACAAGTTCGATTGGAAAGGAACCAGAAGCCATGAGCAAAAAGAAAACCATCCCGGGCGGTCGCCCGAAAAAGAACACCGAGGTATCTTTGGTTCGCTCTTCAGCGGCGGAGTATCTGACCTTTGTGGCGGCAAGCGGCCAAGGCGGCGTCGAAGCGGTTTATGCCGATGAAAATGTCTGGCTCAGCCAGAAAATGATGGGGGTGCTCTACAATGTGGAAACCCACACCGTGAATTACCACCTCAAGAAGGTCTTTGCGGACAACGAGTTGCAGGAGGATTCAGTTATTCGAAATTTTCGAATAACTGCCGCCGATGGGAAAACCTACGGCACCCAGCACTACAACCTCTCCGCCATTATCGCCATCGGCTACAAGGTGAACTCGGAGCGTGCCGTCCAGTTTCGCAAGTGGGCGACTGGCATCATCGAGTCGTTCACTATCAAGGGCTACGCCATGGATGACGAGCGCCTGAAAAACGACGGCTCCGTCCTAGGCAAAAAATACTTCGAGGAACAGCTCCAGCGCATCCGCGAAATCCGCTTGAGCGAGCGCAAGTTTTACCAGAAAATCACCGACATCTACGCCACCTCTATCGACTACGATGTCACCGCCGCCGCCTCCAAACGCTTCTTCGCCACCGTTCAGAACAAGCTCCACTGGGCCATCCACGGCCAGACGGCCGCAGAGGTGATTGTCTCCCGTGCCGATGCCAACAAGGATCACATGGGCCTCACCACTTGGAAAGACGCGCCCAAGGGCAAGATCCAGAAGTTCGATGTCAGCGTGGCGAAAAACTACCTCACGGAAAACGAAATGGAGCAACTGCAACGCCTCGTTTCCGCCTACCTCGATGTGGCCGAATCCATGGCGCTGAGGGAGATTCCCATGACCATGCAGGACTGGGAAACCCGCCTCAACCGTTTCATCGCCGCGACCGACCGGGAGATTTTGCAGGATGCCGGCAAAGTCACCGCCGAGATCGCCCAAGCCCATGCCGAAAGCGAATTCGAAAAATACCGCATCGTGCAGGATCGGTTGTTCGAATCGGACTTTGACCGGATGATCGCGGAGCTGCCCGAGAAAGGGGACAAGCCATGATCACCGAAGAACAACTCGAACAGCTCGCCGTCCAGTGGTTCCAGGACACGGGCGGGGAGAACATTGAACATCGAACGCCCAACATTGAACGTCGAAGTGAAGAGAAGAGGCGCTTGGCGAAGGCGGTGTCCATTCCGGGCTCGCGACAGATCTTGCGACAAAGTGTCGCGAGAGGTCTGGTTGATGATCGCGACATGAATCGCGACATTGTGCCGCGATGCGGTGGTGATCTAGGAGGAAAATGGGAAATCGCGACAGAAATCCCTACAATGGGTTTGCAGGCCATTCCCGAGGAGACGCGGGCAACTGTTAAGCATTTCTTACGAGTTCGATTGGAAAGGAGGCTGAACCCATGAGCAAAGATTCCGAGACACCGCCGCCGGGCGGCCAGTTTCTCGTTTACCAGACGCAAGACGGGAAGCTGAAGATCGACGTGCAGTTTGAGGACGAGACGGTCTGGCTGACGCAGCAGCAGATGGCGGAGCTGTTCCAGACGACCCAGCAGAACATCAGCCTGCATCTCCAGAACATTTACGCAGAGGGTGAATTGCAGCTTGAGGCAACTCACAAGCAATCCTTGTCAGTTCGGCAGGAAGGCGCGCGATCCGTCCGGCGCCGGGTGGATTTCTACAATTTGGACGCCATCCTTTCCGTGGGCTACCGGGTGAAAAGTGCGGTGGCCACCCGCTTCCGTATCTGGGCCACCCAACTGCTGCGGGAATACATCGTGAAGGGCTTTATCCTCGACGACGAGCGGCTGAAGAATCCGGATCAGCCCTTCGATTACTTCGATGAGCTGATGCGGCGGATTCAGGACATCCGCACTTCGGAGCGGCGGTTCTACCAGAAAATCACGGACATCTACGCGACGAGCATCGACTACGACCCCACCCAGGAGGTGAGCCTGCTGTTTTTCAAAACGGTGCAAAACAAGGTGCATTGGGCCATCACCGGTCAGACGATGCGGCGGGTGCCGATGCACATGGCGGACTGGATCGAGAAACTGAACGGGTTTCTGACCTTGAACGACCGCGACATTCTCACCCATGCCGGGCGAATCTCGCACGAGATGGCGCAAGCCAAAGCCGAGTTGGAGTATGACAAGTTCAAGGCGCTCACCGCCAGTGCCCCCCGCGCAGTGGATGCCGACTTCGAGCAGGCCACGAAGGATTTGAAGAAACTGCCGAAACCGAAGAAATGAAGCTGGATGATTTGAGTCGTGAAGAACTCTACAAAAAAGTTTGGTCCAAGCCTGGCATCAAGCTTTCGAAGGAATTCGGTATTTCGGACGTGGCCATCGCGAAGCGCTGCCGCAAATTGAATATCCCGAGGCCACCTCGCGGTTATTGGGCCAAGATTGAGGCCGGGCAACGTCCGAAACGATCCCTCCTGCCTCCGGCTTCCGAGCAGGTATTGGTCAAGAAAGTCCGCGAATTCAAGGATCAAAGCCTGATTTTGCCAGAGGAATCCGCGCCCCTGCATGCCCTGGCTGAGGAATTCCTCAAGGCGGCGAAATCCTCCAGTCTGAGTTACGACAAGAAGCGAATCCATCTCCGGGAGCGTTCTGTTCCTGAGGCGGACATCAGCAAGGGAATGGTGCTGCGGGCGGTACAGGCGTTTCATGTGTTGCTTCAAGTGGTGGAACCGCTGGGCATCCATTTTCGCCGCTCACAGAGTTCGTATGACGGAGGGCATTTTAGGAAGGGAAATGACCGCCTCCATTTCAAGATCGAAGAAGTATTGGTGGCCAAGCCGGAGACCAGCGGACGACGGCGGACCTATTACGGGAATTCGCAAGAAAACACGGTGCCCTGCGGCTTTCTAACATTAACCTTGAAGACCGAGCGTTACGGCTCGTCCGGAACCAGAACTTGGGAGGAGAATGAAAAGAATCCGTTGGAAAAGGTTCTGGCGGAGATGGCTAAATTCATCTGCAATCACTACATGGAGGCTCAAAAACGACGGGAAGCCGAAGCGATCGAACGTGCGGCGCAGCGGGTGGAGTCGGAACGACGGCATCAGGAGTATCTCCGGGCAGAGGCGATCCGCCGCAGCAAAGAGGCCGAGGAAAAGCATGCGAAAGCGCTGGAATTGGCCACTCAGCAACGCCGGGATGATCTGGTCAAGGCTGCCGAATGGTGGCGGCTGCATCAGTCGGTCGCAGGTTTCATCGCAGAGTGCGAGCAACGCTGGCTCGCTGTGCAGGGAGGAAAACTGACGGATGAGCAGAAGGATTGGATGACATGGGCACGAGCCGAGGCCGGGGCATTGTCACCGTTTGAAATCGGGTATCCTGACCCACTCGCAGATGGAGGATTTGATCCAACGGCAGTGGCGTTCGGAGGGCCTTATCCCGCGACACGGAAGTTTCCGCATCCGCCGACAATGCCTCAAATACCCGCCCCCGTGGTGATCAAGTCAGGCTATGAATCATCGAGTTACCAGCCTCCGCCTCAAAATCCTTATCCATTCTGGCTCAGACATCCGCGCCATTAAACCATGATCACCGAAGACCAACTCGAACAGCTCGCCATCCAGTGGTTCCAGGACACGGGGTGGAATTACGTCCATGGCGCGGTGATCGCGCCGGAAGGGGTGGCGGCGGAGCGGGAGGATTTCCGGGCGGTGGTCTTGAAGGGGCGCTTGGCGGAGGCGGTGCGGCGATTGAATCCGAAGCTGCCGGAATCCGCGGTGGAGGAGGTGGTGCATGTGGTGACGAAGCCGGAGCATCCGTCGCTGGTGCAGAGCAACCGGGCCTTCCACCGCTATCTGATGGACGGGGTGCTGGTGGAGTTCACCAACGCGCAGGGCGAGAAGGAGGCGGATTACGCGCAGTTGGTGGATTTCACCTGGGCGAGCCGCAATGATTTCCTGGTGGTGAACCAGTTCACGATCACGGGGACGAAGAAGCCACGGCGGCCGGATCTGGTGTGCTTCGTGAACGGGCTGCCGCTGGGATTGATCGAGCTGAAGAATCCGGCGGACCAACAGGCGGACGTCTGGAAGGCATTCGACCAGCTCCAGACCTATCAGGCGGAGATTTCCGATCTGCTGGTGTTCAACGAGGCGCTGGTGGTGAGCGACGGGATGAACGCGCGGGTGGGATCGCTGACGGCGAGCAAGGAGTGGTTCATGCCGTGGCGGACGCGCTGGAATGAGAATGATAAGCCCAAGGTGGAGTTCGAACTTGAAACGGTGATCAGCGGATTTTTCAAACCGGATCTGTTTCTGGACTACGTGCGGTATTTCATCCTCTTCGAGCAGGACGGGGACGGGCTGATCAAGAAGATCGCGGGCTATCACCAGTTCCACGGGGTGCGGGAGGCGGTGCGGGTGACCTTGATCGCCTCGGCGACGGAGGATTTTTCCAAGGTGAAGGAGGATCGGGCGACCTATGGCAAGGAAGTGGTGCCGGGATCGAAGAAGGCGGGCGTCTTCTGGCACACGCAGGGCAGCGGCAAGAGCATCTCGATGTGTTGCTACGCCGGGAAGCTGCTGCAACAGCCGGAGATGAACAACCCGACGCTGGTGGTGACGGATCGCAATGATCTGGATGGCCAGCTTTACCAACAGTTTTGCAGCGCGAAGGACCTGCTCAAGCAGACGCCGGAGCAGGCGGAGAGCCGGACAGAGCTTCGCGAGATGCTGGCGTCGCGGAAGTCTGGGGGAATTATTTTTACAACCATTCAGAAGTTTGGGTTGGATCGGGTAAGCGAAGCTCCCTCACCCCAGCCCCTCTCCCAGGGGGAGAGGGGGGCAAGAGGAATTATCGGGGCGGCTTTTCATTTGCGGGATTGGTGGAGCGGGCGCGGGAGTTGCGGGAGAAGCAGACGCCTGCGGAGGAAATGCTTTGGCAGTTGCTGAGGAACCGGCAGCTCGGCGATGCGAAGTTCCGTCGGCAACACCAGTTCGGCGATTACATCTGCGACTTCTACTGCCACGAAGCCGGCATCGTCGTGGAATGCGACGGCGAGGTTCACGACACCGCCAAGGCAAAGGCCCACGACAAGAAGCGGGATGCCTACCTGAAATCGCAAGGCCTGAAGGTCTTCCGTTTCCAAAACAAAGTCGTCTTCAATGACACCGAAAATGTGCTGCAACAGATCGCCAATGAACTCCCCTCGCCCCTTGGGAGAGGGGCCGGGGGTGAGGGTGCGCAGCATGGAGGGGATTCCGTGGCACTAAACACGCGCACAAACATCGTAGTCATTTCAGACGAAGCCCACCGCAGCCAATACGGGACGAAAGGCCGGCTGGACACCAAGACGGGGAAATACGTTTACGGCTATGCGAAGCACATGCGGGATGCGCTGCCGGGTGCGTCGTTCATCGGCTTCACCGGCACGCCGATCGAGAAGGCGGATGCGAACACGCAGGAGACCTTCGGCGGCTACGTGTCGATTTACGACATCGAGGACGCGAAGGAGGACAAGGCGACGGTGCCGATCTATTACGAAAGCCGTCTGGCGAAGCTGGACATCAACCGCGAGGAGATCGACCGGCTGAACAAGGACGTCGAGGAGGTGATCGAGGACGAGGAGGATGTTTCCGCGAGGGAAAGCACCAAGGCAAGTGGGCGGAGCTGGCGAAGCTGGTGGGCGCAAAGGAACGCGTGGAGGAGATCGCCGCAGATCTGGTGGAGCACTACGAGACGCGGACATGCGTGCTGGAAGGCAAGGCGATGGTCGTGGCGATGAGCCGGGACATTTGCGTGAGCCTCTTCGATGAGATCATCAAGCTGCGCCCGGAGTGGGCGGGCACGAAGTTGACGAAGGACGGCAAGGACATCGGCTGGAACCACGAGAACGGCGCGATCCGGATCGTGATGACCGGCACGGCATCGGATCGCCCGGGATTGCAGGATCATGTGTATAGCAAGGGGCAGAAGAAGCGGCTGGCGAAGCGATTCAAGGATGCGAAGGACCCGCTGAAGCTGGTGATCGTGCGGGACATGTGGCTGACGGGCTTCGACGCGCCGTGCTGCCACACGATGTATGTGGACAAGCCGATGGCGGGCCACAACCTGATGCAGGCGATCGCGCGGGTGAACCGGGTATTTGCCGGCAAGGAAGGTGGCTTGGTGGTGGACTACATCGGCATCGCGGCGGAGCTGAAGAACGCGCTGAAGACCTACACGGATGCGAAGGGCAAGGGCGCGCCGACCTTGAAGGCGGAGAAGGCGCTGGAGGTGCTGTTGGAAAAGCTGGACGTGCTGCGCGGGCTTTTCCACGGCTTCGACTACAGCAAATACGAAGGCACACCGGCGGAGGTGCTGGCCCTGCTGCCAGCGGCGGCGAACCACATCCTCGGCCTGGGCGACAAGAACGAGATCAACGGCAAGAAGCGGTTCCTCGATGCGATGGCGGCGGCGAACGTGGCGTATTCGTTGTGCTCGACGCTGGACGGCGCGAAGGAGCTCAAGAAGGAGCTGGCGTTTCTATCTGCAATCAGCGCGGTGCTACGGAAATTCGATGGCGTGGACAAGAAGCGCAGCGCGGAGCAGAAGCACAGCGCGCTGAAGCAGATCCTGGACAACGCGGTGAAGGCGGAGGACGTGCAGGACATTTTCAAGATGGCCGGACTGGAGCGGCCGAACATCGGGCTGCTATCCGACGCGTTCCTGGAGGACGTGCGGCGGATGGAAAAGAAGAACCTGGCGGTGGAGCTGTTGGAACGGTTGCTGCAAGGCAAGATCAAGGCGCAGACGCGGACGAACCTGGTGCAGGAAAAGAAATACAGCGACCGCCTGATCGAGGCGCTGCGGAAGTATCACAACCGGATGATCGAGAGCTCGCAGGTGATCGAGGAGATGATCGCGATGGCCAAGGACATGCAGGAGGCGATGACGCGCCACGAGGAGCTGGGTCTGAATCCGGACGAGGAGGCGTTTTACGATGCGCTGGCGGATCGGCCCGAGGTGCTGCTGAGCATGGGCGATGCGACGCTGAAGAAACTGGCGAGCGAGCTGACGGAGAAGCTGCGAAACAGCACGACGGTGGATTGGCAGTTCCGGGAGAGCGTGCGGGCGAAGATGCGGATTTTGATTAGGCAGCTTTTGCGGAAATACAAGTATCCGCCGGAGGGGTGTGAGGAGGCGATTGCTTTGGTTTTGGCTCAGGCGCAGGCGTTGGCGGATGATTGGACGGGGGCGTGAGGATTGATGAGTGACGATTGTTGATTTTGGATTTTTGATGGGATGAGGAGAAGAGCCTCCGGCGGAAGACGCGATTAGCGACGGTCACAGACGCGCCGCTATGGCCGCCGGGGGAAGAGTTGGAAGACGCTCCAAGCACGGTCTGCGGCGAGACGCCCGCAGCCACGTGCTAACGCCCTGCTATCGGATCCGCGCCGAGGCGCCGGGGATTTACAAGGCGCTGCCCGCGACCGCGGAGGCGATGTATGCGCCCGAGCTGAGAGGCAACTCCGAGGATTTGAAACTGGAGATTTTGAAATAGTCCGGCTGAGACAGCCGGGACACATTGTTCATCAGGATTTCGACGCGTCGCCGGCGGGCGCGGCGAAATTCAGCGAGTGCGTGAGTTTCTCCCGGCGCTCGCGGACGAGGCGGACGACGAGCGCGGTCCAGCCGGTCTGGTGCGAGGCGCCGAGTCCCTCGCCGGTCTCGGCGTGGAAATACTCGTGGAATAACAGCAGGTCCTGCCAGTGGGTGACGTCGCTGTAGCGCCCGGCCTCGCCGAAGCAGGGGCGGTAGCCATCCTTGTCTGGCAGGAACAGCGAGATCAGCCGGTCGCACAGGTCGATGGCGACCTGGCGGAGCGTCACGAGATTTCCGGAGCCGGTGGGATACTCGATCTTGAAGGTGTCGCCGTAGAAATAGTCGTAGCGCTCGAGCGCCTCGATGATGAGGAAGTTGATGGGGAACCAGATCGGTCCGCGCCAGTTCGAGTTGCCGCCGAACATGTCGGTCGTGGCCTCGCCCGGCGTGTAGGGGACCTCGTGGCGCTGGCCGTGGTGCTCGAAGACGAAGGGCTTTTCCTCATGCGCCCTGCTGAGCGAGCGGATGCCGAAGTTGGATAGAAACTCCTTGGGATCGAGCATGTAGGCGAGGCTCGCGCGGAGCCGCGCCTTGGACGGAATGGCGAGCAGGCAGCGGCCGGGGTTCTTGTCGCCTTGGACGCGGCGGACGGTGATGTATTTGAGCAGGTCCGGGCGGTTGGTGAGAAACCAGTCCATCCGCTTGCGGAAACTCGGCAGCGCGTCGATGGTTTTCTGTTTGATCACGGTCACGGCGCACATCGGCAGCAGGCCGACGAGCGAGCGGATGCGCAGCGGGATGGGCTCGCGGTGGTTGATGATGAGCTGGTCGTAATAGAAGCCGTCGTCGTCGTCCCACAGGCCGGTGCCGCCGAGCGAGTTGATGGCGTCGCAGATGTTGACGAAGTGCTCGAAGAATTTCGACGCGATGTCCTCGTAGGCGGGCTTTTCCAAGGCGAGTTCGAGCGACATTGAGAGCATCGTCAGGCAGAAGGACGCCATCCACGCGGTGCCGTCGGCCTGGTTGAGCCGCCCGCCGCCGGGGAGCGAGTGGGAGCGGTCGAAGACTCCGATGTTGTCGAGCCCGAGGAAGCCGCCGCCGAAGACGTGGCGGCCTTCGATGTCCTTGCGGTTGACCCACCAGGTGAAGTTGAGCAGGAGTTTCTGGAAGGCGCGTTCGAGGAATAACAGGTCGCGGTTGCCCTTGTCATCGGCGATTTTATAGACCCGCCAGACGGCCCAGGCGTGGACCGGCGGATTGACGTCCGAGAAGTTCCACTCGTAGGCGGGGAGCTGGCCGTTAGGGTGCATGTACCACTCGCGCAGCAGGAGGAGGAGCTGGTCCTTGGAGAAATCCGGGTCCACCGCCGAGAACGGGATCATGTGGAAGGCGGTGTCCCACGCGGCGAACCACGGGTATTCCCACTTGTCCGGCATCGAGAGGACGTCGCGGGCGTGGAAGTTCCGCCAGTCCGCGTTGCGTCCCTTGAGCCGGGCTTCGGATGGCGGTTCGCCGTTTTCGCCCTTCAGCCAGTCCTCGATGACGTAGTGGAAGAACTGCTTGGTCCATAACAGGCCCGCGTAGCCCTGGCGGCAGATCAGGCGCTCGTCGCGGGAAATGCCTTTGGGGATGACCTCGTCGTAGAACTCATCGCTCTCGGCGATCCGCTGGTTGAAGACTTCGTCGAATTCCTGGAACCCGTCAAATCCATTAGACTCCTTGGTCGAGTGCAGGCGGCAGCGCACGGTGATGGATTTCCCGGCGGGGATCATGAATTTCAAATGCGCGGCGGCCTTGGTGCCGGAGCGGGTGGGGGAGACCGCGGATTTCTCGCCGTGGATCAGGTAGCGGTGGAAGGCGTCCTTGACGTAGGGCGTGGAGTTGGGCGTGCCGAAGACGCTCTCGCAGTTCGTCTCGTTCTCGGTGAAGAGCCACGGCACGGAGTTCGGGAAATCCGGCGAATCGACGAGCAGCCGGAAATCGCCTAACGATTCGTGACGGGCAGTGACCGCCGCGCCGTCCGCGGTGATGCCTGGCTTGTTGACGGGCATTTCCCGGTTGTTCTCCCAGCTCCAGACGTTGCGGAACCAGAGCGTGGGCAGGACGTGGATGGGCGCGGACCTCTTGCCGTGGTTGGTCACGGTGATGCGCCACAGGATGTCGTTAGGGCTGCGCTTGGCGACTTCCTGGACGATGTCGAAATATTTCCCGTCGTCGAAAAGGCCCATGTCGGCGATCTCGAGCTCGGGGCCGTTGCGGCCGAGGGCCTGGTTTCCTTCGCGGATCGCGGTGTAGGGAAAGGTGGCCTGCGGGTATTTATAGACCGCCTTGGTGTAGGAGTGGGTGGGCGTGGAATCGAGGTAGTAGTAGCATTCCTTCACGTCTTCGCCGTGATTCCCCTCGTTGCCGCCGAGTCCGAAGAGGCGCTCCTTGAGGATCGTGTCGTTGCCGTTCCAAAGCGCAGGGGCGAAGCACAGGCGGCATTGGCGGTCGGTCCAGCCCTGCAATCCGTCCTCGCCCCAGCGGTAGGCGCGGCGGCGGGAATGGTCGTGGGGAAAACTCGCCCAGCTGTTGCCGTGGTCTGAATAATCCTCCCGCACAGTCCCCCATTGGCGTTCGCTGAGGAAGGGTCCCCAACGCCGCCATTTCTTCTCACCCGTTTTATCTTCAGCGAGTCGCTGTTTTTCCCGATGCATTTGGCCGGAATGAAGCACGAACCGTGCACACCCGCCAGCGAACATGACGGATCGTTGAAATTCGCGGAAATTGGTAACCGCGTTTTCCGTGACAATCCCAATGTGCGATATTTACCAGTGGTGGACTTCGCAAGCATCCGCTTGTTTTGCGACGTAGGATTCCAAGCCATGAACCCACTGCGCATCTGCCTCGCGTTTGCCGTGTTGTCCTGTTTTGGCACTTCTGCCGACGTTAAACCGCGCGTCCTCATCCTGAGCGGGGCAAACAACCACGATTGGAAAAGCACCACACCCGCGATCCGCGCCGCGCTGGAGGAAAGCGGGCGGTTTAGCGTGGATGTTGAGGAAAACGTCTTCGCCATGACGGCTGGATCTTTTGCGCCCGATGCGGTGGTTTTGAGCAATTTCAACACCTTCGGCAAGGACGCGCCCAAGGGTGAGTGGAGTGCTGAGACGAAGAAGGCGTTTCTCGATCACATTGCCAAGGGGAGGGGACTGGTGATCGTGCATGCGGGCAGCTCGGGGTTTTACGATTGGCCGGAGTTTCAAAATCTCGCCTGTGGCACTTGGAAAGACGGCACCAGTCACGGTGCGATCCATGTGAACCGCGTGTCC
>JBFZFJ010000065.1:0-20548 GCA_041306405.1 Verrucomicrobiales bacterium
TGGACGTCTTCGCGGATCAGGCCGCCGACGGCCACGGTGTAGCCGTCATAGATGGTGAGCGCGGTGTTGACGCGGCGGACCGAGAACACCGGCATTTCGATGCGGTTCTCGGTGAGGGTGACGGTGTTGGGCTCGGAACCGATCACTCCTTGGGTGATCAGACCGGTGATCGGATCCACGATGTCACCGAAAATACTGGTGGCCACCGAGGTCTGGATGGGACTGCCATAGTTGATGAAGCCTTCGAATTCGACGATTTCCGGCACGAAGCGGAGGTCGATGACGAAGTCGTTCTCCCCGATGGTGGGCTCGATTTCGAGGGTGACGCCGGTGTTGCGGGTCTCGAAAGCGGTTGGCGTGGCCGGGGTCACCGGGATGGTGCCGCCGCCGCCGCCGCCGCCACCAATGCCACCGCCTTGATCATTACCACCGCCGACGGAGTTTGGAATTTCCGGGGGTTCGTATTCGGTCGGGTAGATAAACTCGCGGATGATCTCGATGGTGGCCTTCTGACCGGATTTGGCGGTCACCGAGGGAGCGGTCATCAAGTCGGTGCCCTTCTTCTGGGACAGGCCGCGCATGATCATCTTGACCTCGCCGTCCGAGAACAGACCGGTCATCGACATGATGCCGGGGGCGACGTTCGACTGCTGGGCGGTGCGGCTCGGGTTGTTGAGAATCGCGTCGATGCTGTTGCGGTTGAGGGCGGTGTCACCGCTGCGGTTGCCGTTGGTGACGATGTTGCTGACGTCGCTCTCGCCGAGCAGAGGGACCCCGGGAATGCCCGGACCGGTGAAATCATTGCCGGTGCGGGCCGGCTGATTTCCCGCGGTGCCGCCGGCACCGAAGACGTCGCCGCTGCCAAACGGGCCGACGATCCAGTCAAAACCGAGTTCCTCGTTATTTTCCTGAGCGATTTCGATGAACTTGGTGGTGATTTTGACCTGTTTGGGCTTGGTGCTGCTGATCGTCTGGACGAGCTGCTCGACCTTGTCGAGTTCGGTCGGGGTGTTGGTGACGAGGAGGACGCCGGAGTTGCTCAAGGTGGCGGAGCTGCCGGCTTCGAAGGCGATGCCCGCACCCTTGAGAAGTTCGAGAATCGGCTTGCGAGCGGTCAAAGTCGCGGCACCGGTTTTGGTCTCGGCGAATGGATCGGCTGCGGCACCACCGCCGCCGTCGCCTCCGCCACTGCTGTCCAGCGCGGTGTTGAAGTCGGGGGGCACGCGGAAGGTGCGGGTGAAGGTGTCTTCACCGCCTTCGGTGAGCGGCACCAGGGTGACGGCGAAGTCATCCACTTTGGTGCGGAGCTTGGTTTGGTCGCAGATGTATTTGAGCGCCACGGCGAGCGGCACGTTGCGAATCCGGAGCTCGCGAACCCGGAGCGCGCCTGGATCGCTGGCGGCGAGCGGCAGCCCTTCGGCTCCTCCCGCCGGCAGTCCGGCGTCGCCGGCAGCCGCGGTTGCGGCGCGCGGGCGGCGGATGACGAAGTTCACGCCTTTGCGGGCGGGGTCGAGCTCGGTGGTGTCGAGCTCGGCGGCACGCAGACGAAGGAAATCAATCGCCTCCTCAACCGTGGTGTCCTCGAAATCAATCCGCGGAATAATGATCCGCTTGAGCTTCTCGGTGATGTAGGCGACTCCCGAGCTGACGGCGTCCGAACCGAAAGAGGTCTGGTCCACGACAGGTGCTTCCGCAGGCACCGAGAGTTCCCAAGCGGCATCCACCTGGCTGAGAAGTTCGGCGCGGGTCTGGTCGTAAGCGGCGCGGTAGTAGTCGGACTTGGCGGAGGCGATCCTCTCCAGGCCGCGGCGGGCGGCGGAGTTGTAGGAGTCCACGCGCAGGACGTTGTTGTACTCGTTCTTGGCTTCGTCGTATTTGCCCAGATTGAAATAGCCCTCGGCGGTGTAAAGCCCGCGGCGCACCTTGTCGATGTTCTGGGTGTGCTCGAAAGTGAGGGCCGGGTTGGTGCGGATCGGATCGTCGAGATAACCGAGTTCCTGTTTGGCCTTGGCGTTTTCGGCATCGACGGCGAGCACTCCTTCGAGCAGCGTGCGGGCTTCCGGATATTTGCCGACCTTGCGGTGTTGCATGGCGAGAGCGACGCTGGCGTCGCTCAAATGCGCGATGTAGCTCTGACGGCGGTCCGCAACCATCGGCGCGTCAGGAAGGCGGTCGAGCGCCTGCCGGTATTTGTCCACCGCCTGCTGATAGTCGCCCTTGGCGAATGCCTCGCGGCCTTCGTTCAAGAGCGCGTCGCCTTGTGCGACCGCATCCTGGCGGCGGATCATTTCGCGCTGGGCAAGGCCGCTGAGGCCGGAGCTGCCTTCGCCGGCATTGGCCACCGTGACGGTGACGGGCATGGAGGATGCCACTGCCATCAACACGAGGGCGGTGTGGCTGGATCGGTAAATTGGCGTTTTCTGCATGGTGGGATAGAGTTTTCTGGCGATGTTTTAGAGGTTTGGAAAGCGATTTGTTGAAAGATTCTATTCTGCGGCTGCGGCGAGGCCGCCCTTGCCGATCTGGAAGGTTTTGATCTCCCCGGCGGGGTTGGTGTATTCGACGGTCACCGACTCGGGAGTGACGACCTTGGCGAGGTAATCCTTTTTCGGGCCGTCGGGCGGAAGGGCGAATTTGGTGTTCTCCTCCACTTTGAACTCCTTGCCATTGAGGCCGAGCGCTTCGAGCGAGAAGACGGCCGTGCGGTCGTATTTCAGATGCTCGTTCCTGCGCTGCTCCGAGAGCGGCGCGGGGATCTCATAGATCACGCCCTTTTTGTTGGGACGCTGGTCCTCGATCCGCACGATGGTCACTTCCATCTCGATGTTGATCTTCTTGTTGAGTTCCTTGCGCACTTCCGAGCCGAGGAGCTTGAAGCGGTCCTTCATCGGCGGTTTGGCGAAGAAGAGTCCGTCGGGAGCGATCAGGTCGGCCCCCACGGCCTTGTTGACGCCGCCCTTGTCGTCCTGATAGTTGAACGGGAAACTTCCATCCGATCCATATCCGGGACGAAGCACCCAAGTGAGGCTTTCGTCCTTCACATACATCAGCTTGGCGATCAGGGAAGGAAGTGACCTGGCGCTGTTGGGATCGGTCTTGGCGTTGAATTCCTCGAGGTTGGAGAAACCATCCTGGTCCGGGTCCCGATTCGGAGAATCCGCGAAACCGGGGTCGAGGCGGTTCTCAATCCACCAGATGTTGGGAATCGGCGGGTGGACGGGCGCGTCCTTGAGCAGGTCGATGGGCTTTTCCGGCGCGAGACTCGAGATAAAGAGCGGAATGCCGGTGAACAGATCCACGGGGCGGTCGCCGTCAAGCGCCTGGTTCCAGGTGCGGTCGAGCTTGAGCGAGGCCAGGATCTTGGGGATGAGGTCGGCGTCGCGGACGGCGGCGTTGTTGTTTCCCTGACCCTTGAGGCCGGCGCCGAAGTCTTGCTCGACACTTGAGAACTTGGAGTAACCCAGGAAGGCGAGGCCGAAGGCGAGCGCCACGGTTCCGCCGAGGGCGGCTTTTTCGTAATTCTTAGCAAACCAGGACATGGTTGGGAGATGGGCGGTTGTCAGGGTTAAGGAAGTTTCTTCGCGGGAAGAAATTGGAGGACGTCGAGCCGGAGAAACACTTGGACCTGCTCGTTGCCAAGAACTTGTGCGAGAATCCGGCTGGAGTCCGCGGCTTTGGGAACTTCCGGTTCCGGAGCGGCCGCGGGATCGGCGGCGGGGGCGGCGGCATCATCGCCCGGCAGCACGAATCCACCGCCGAAGACATCCGCGGCAGAGGCGGCCTTGGACGGGGCGGGCTTATCAAACTTGGCGTCGGCGGTGCGCGGCGGATCCTTTTTCTCGTTGGTGACGCGCAGCGAGCGGATCACGACGAACTGGTTCTCGGGCTTGGTGATGGAGGAAAGGAACTCGCGCGCCGATTTCTCGGGTCCGACGAAGGTGATTTCCAGAGGAAACGGCCGTGCGGCGGCGGTGGCGGAAGGCGTGTATTCCTTCCCCTCTTCCTCGGGCAGGGCGGGGCGGTGGAGGTTCTTCAGGCCGGCGGGCTTCGCCTTGGCCAGTTCAAGCAGCAGGTTCTTGATGGCACCGAGCTGGTAGTCGAGAACCCCGGTCGTCTTGGCGGGAGCCAGCGCGGTCTTGTAGTTCTCGAAGCCGACAAAAAACGCTTCCGGCACGGTGGCGTCGGCATCCTCGAAGGCCTTGCGGACTTCGGTCTTGGCGGCCAACAGGCGGGTCGTGAATTCCTGGGGAGTGATGTTGGTGATTTCCTTGGGCTGGAACGGCGCGAAGGCGGCTTGCAGGGATTCCACCGATTGGCGGTAGCCCTCAAGCGCCTTGCGCTTGGCGTCGCGGTTGGCGGGTTGCGGGTAGAGCTCGGTGCTTTCATAACCGACGACCTCGGCCGCGGCGGCATCGAACTTCTCCTTGGCCTGGGCGTAGCGGCCGGCCCCTTGGGAGCCCACGAAAAACAGCAGGATGGCTCCCGCGAGGGTTCCTCCCCCGAGGGCGACGATGAACTTGTTATCCTTGATCCAACTCATATTTCAGATGGCAAATTGTTGACGAATCTCACTTGATCACGATTTCGCGGGCCAAAGGCAGGGTGATTTCAAAAGGCAGGCCCAACTCGCCGGCCTTGCCCGCCACGGTGATGTTGAGGATTTGGTCGTCGTTGAGAACGATCTCGGCACCTTTGGCATTCTTGATTTTGAAGCGGAAACCGGTGGATTGGTCGCGCAGGTTTTTCAGAAGCTCGGAGACCACGTTCTGGCTTTTGGCCGTTTCGCGCCAGTAGCCTTTGATCCGGACGGCGTTGGCGGTCACGGTAGTGGCGGCGGGACTCGGCCTTTTGCCTTGGGCGGGCGCTTCGATCTTGAGATCGACCAGCGAGGAGCTGCCATAGGCGGCGGTCGGGAAATCGGGTTTCACGATGGATTTGCCGGTCTGCTCCTTGGCGTCCGGCTTGCCGCTGGCGATTTTCGCACCCGGCGGCGGCGGAGTGTAGCCGTGAAGGGGCTCCAAGTCGGTCACCCAGACCGCGTCGCTGGCGAAGGCGCCGCGGACTTCGGCCAACAGATCCATCCAGACCACGTGGCCGGCTTCCGCATCGGTGTATCCCGTCGCAATCTGGCGGAGATGGTCCTCCTTTTTCAAAAGCTGATCGATATCCGCCTTGAGCGGCGACAGCGTCTCGCGCGTGTCTTCCATGGCCTGGGCCTCTTCCGCCGCTTTGGAGGCGGCGATGTTTTCGAAGGCCGCCCACACCGCGATCCCGCCCAGCAAGACGACGGCGGCGGCGACCAGGAACGGCTTGCGCCGGTCCGCCGCGCGCGATTGCTCGACGACGTGGGGCACCAGATCGATGTTGATGGCGGATTTGCCGATGCCGCGCAGGCCGAGGCCGACGAGCTCGCCCATCAGGTGGCCTTCTCGTTGGACGTCGGCCGGATCGACATTCTTGCCGATGGTGACGTTTCTGACCGGGTTGAAATACTCGACCGGAAGGTTGAGCTTCTCTTGGAAAAACTCGAGAGCGTAGGGGAGATTGGCTCCACCACCCGCCAGAAGCACCCGCCGGGGAGCGCTTCCACCGTGCTGGCTGCGGTAATAATTGGTGGTGCGGGCGATTTCCGCGGGAAGGCGGGTCAGCGAGTTGCGGATGACCATGGCGAGCGCGGCCACCGCTTCGTCCAATTGCTCGGTGTGGCCGCCGCCTAGGGCGACGAGGCCGTTGGCGATCTTCTGGTGCTCGGCCTCCATGAAGGGAATGCCGTATTCCTTGGCGATGGCCGCCGTGACCGCCGCACCGCCGATGGCAATGCTGCGGGTGAAGAAACGACGGCCTTCGATGTAGAGGAGGTTGCTCGTTTTCGCCCCGATGTCGATCAGCAGAATCGGCTCTTCGGGATTGCCGTAAGTGGCGCGGAAGGCGTTGTAAATCGCCATCGGGGCGACATCGACTTCCGCGGTGCCGAGGCCGCTGTCGTTGACGGCGGCGTTGACTTCATCAAGCGCGTCGGCCTTGATGGCGACGATGACGACTTCCTTCTCGGTCGCGCCTTCGATGAGCTCGTAATCCCAAACGACTTCCTGCAGCGGGAAAGGCACATGCTGCTGCGCCTCGAAAGTGACCAACTGCTCGATGTTGTCTTCTTGCAGCGGCGGGAGCTTGACGAAGCGGGTGAAAACCGACTGGCCGGAAATCGCGTAGCGGGCCTTGACCTTGCCGACTTTGAGGCGCTGGGCGAGATCGGCGATGGCCACCCGGGTCAGGGAGATTTTGGAAGCGTCGAGCGCGGGATCCGCGACGATGGTTTCGGAGCCATAAGCCGTGAGGGTCAAGCTGCCGCTTTTCGAGACTTCGAAAACGGCCATGCCGATGCGCTGGGATCCGATGTTGAGTGCGACGGTCGTCTGATTGTCAGCCATGATTCGATAGAGATAGAAGAGAAGGCTTGGAGAGAGGGAAACAGAGGCAGATCCGCTCAGCGGCGTTCCGCGCTGACTTCCGCATAGCGGTCCCACCACATCGGTGCGAAGGGCGTTTCGGCCTTGTTGAGAAGCGGCACCTTGTCGCTGCGGGAAATTTTGTCGGAAGCCGCGTTCCACCAGCCGGGTTTGCCCTTGCTGGTTTCCTGGGCGACTTTCTCACCGTTGATGAGCACCTCGTAGCCGACGTATTCGACCGAGGACTTGCCGGCGCGGTCGGAGCCGGTGAGCCGCTTGATCGACGACGGGGAGAGATAGACCGAGCAGTAAATGTCTTCCGAAACAGGCACGTTGACGTAGTCGATGTCCTTGGTGAAGAGCAGGAAGGTGCCGGACTTCTCGGTGTTTTTCACCGCGATGTACCACTTCACGGTGATCTTGTCGCAGGTCTTGGTGGGAGGCTCCGGGCTGAGGGAGATGTTGAGCTTGGCCTCGATTTCGAGCCAGTCCTTGGGCTTGAAGGCCTTGTTTTTGACGCCTCCGAACTCCGGCGAGGGAATGTCGTCGAAGGACGGCTTGTCACCAAGAACCTTGGCGGCCTGCCCGGAGGCGCTCCCGATGGAGAGCGCGGCGATGAATGCGGAGGCGGTGATTGCGAAGGATTTGCGTAGCAGAGCGTTCATGCGGTGGGGGTTTGAAGGACCCTACTGAGTTGGGTTTCGGGTTGACGAGAGAAAATGGCGGATTCCGGATAAATTTTGTTTACTGCAAACACATTTGCTTCTTGCGGCGTTCACAAGCAATTGACGAGCCGCGCTTTGCCACGCATCACTTCGCCATGGCGCATGTTGAATTTTCGCGGGAAGCCCCTCAGCCGTGGGTCGTCGGGAGCCTTGGCAGCTCGCGGGACCTGCGCGAGGCGTCCGCCACGGCGGTCCGGGAGTCTTGTGACATTGCCGAAATCCGGCTGGATCTTTTACACGCCGAGGGCGTGGAAACCGACCCGGCGCGATGGAGCCACCTATCAGACATCCCCCTGCTGTTCACCGCGCGGCGGATCGAGGAGGGCGGCGCGCTGGCGATCGGACCGGACGCACGGATGGACTTGCTGCGGGGCGCGCTGGACCAGGCGGCGTGGATCGACATCGAAGTGGCGAGCATCCGCGAGATGGACGCCCTTCTGAGGGAGCTCGCGGAGCGGCAAATCCCGTGGATTGCCTCCTATCACGATTTCAACCGGCTCCCGGAAACCGCCGCGCTGGAAGACGCGGCGCGGCAGGCGCAAGACGCCGGAGCCGCGGTTTTCAAGGCCGCCGCCCGACTCGCCTCACCGGCGGATCTCGCGCGGCTGGCGGATTTCCAACTGGCGGACCACGGAATCCCCGTCGCCACCATGGGCATGGGACCGCTCGCGCCGGTCTCGCGCCTGCTGTGCGCGCAGTGCGGCAGTCTGCTCAATTACGGCTACCTCGGAGCCACCGCGACCGCCCCCGGCCAGTGGGACAGCGCCTTGTTGAAAACCGCCATCTCGCGGCTGGTTCCGGTACGCCTCTAGCAGGGCACCCGGCGGCCCCGCAGGACGGCGTGTTTCTCTTCGCCGACCGCTTCGACGAGATCTACGGCATGCGCCGCGGCGGGACCGGCGGCCGATGGAAACACATCCGCCGTTCCACCCCGCAACCGCCCGCCGCGGCCTACTGTCACTATCAGTTTTCCTGGCCCTCGATGCGGAAGAACAACTTGCCGCCGCTGGCCGCGCTGCCCACCACCGTGCCGTTACCGGCGATGGGCGAGGTTGGGATCCGTGGAAACGGGAGTGACATTGGTCCAGTTGGAGGCATCGGTCCAAGTGCTGTCGGTGCCGCCGGTCCAGACGAATTGCCCCGCGATGGCGGAGGAAGAGACGGCGATGACGGGCGGATCTTGAATCATGTCGCCTCGCTCTTCCCCGTGAGCGGATTGTGCCAGCGGAGTCCGGGAGGCGCAGGAGCTTGCGGATCACGCGCCCGCAGCTTCGCGGATCGCTTCGAGTTCTTCCCAGCGGGTGTAGAGCTTGGCGACCTTGGCTTTGTCGGCGTCCAGTCTCGCGACCAGCCCGGGGATTTCGGCGAAGCGTTTGGCTTGGAAATCCGGATCGTGCAGCATGGCTTCCAGCGCCTCGGTTTCCTGCTCGATGGCAAGGATGGCGGTCTCCATGCCTTCGAGCTCGTTCTTCTCGTTGAAGGTGAGCTTGCGGCCTTTTTTCACAGCGGCGGCTGGGGCGCTGGCAGCTTTCTGGCGGGCGGCGGCCTCCCGCGCGGCGGCTTGCGCCTGGATCCGCTGGGCGGCCTCGCGAGCCTGGCGCTTTTCCAGATAGTAGGAGTAATTTCCCGCCTGCACCGCGATGCCGTCGTCCTCGAAGGCGATGATCTGATCGCAGATCCGGTCGAGGAAATAACGGTCGTGGGAAACGACGATCACCGAGCCGTCGAACACCGCGAGCGCTTCCTCGAGCATCCGCAGCGAGGGCAGGTCGAGGTCGTTGGTCGGCTCGTCGAGCACGATGACGTTGCCGCCGTTTTTCAAAACCTTGGCCAACATCAACCGCGCGCGCTCGCCGCCGGATAGAAGATCGACGCGCTCGTTGATGCGCTTGTCATCGAAGAGGAAACGCCGCAGATAGTTCCGCGCGCCGAGCGGCTGGTTGCCGAACATCAGCTTCTCGTTGCCGTCGGAAATCTCGTCGAGCAGCGAGCCGGTGCCGTCGAGCACCATCCGCGTCTGGTCGATGTAGTTCACCTTCACCCGCTTGCCGGTGACGGCGGTGCCTTCGGTCGGATCGAGCTGGCCGAGGCAGAGCTTGAGCAAAGTCGTCTTGCCCACGCCGTTGCGGCCGACGATGCCGGTGCACTGGCCGGGGCGCAGACTGAGAGTTAGATTGCGGAACAACCAGCGCGGCGACTTCTCCGAGCCGACATTCACGCCCGCGCCTTCCAGCTCGACGACGATGTTTCCCAAGTCCGGAGCCGGCGGGATGAGCAGGTCCATTTCCCGCTCCTCGGGCGGCGCTTCGAGGCCTTCGATTTCGTAATACTTGTCGAGCCGGGTGCGCTGCTTGGTGCCCCGCGCCTTGACGCCGGACCTAACCCACTCTAACTCCTCGCGCAGGAACCGCTGGCGGCGGCGCTCGGTCTGGCTGGCAATCTGCTGGCGGATCGCCTTGGATTCCAGGAACGCGGTGTAATTCCCCGGATGCGAAAACGCGCGGCCCTGGTCGATCTCGATGATCCGCGTGGCGATGACGTCGAGGAAGTAACGGTCGTGCGTCACGAAAATCACCGCGCCGGGGAAGGTCTTCAGATAATCCTCCAGCCAGCGGATCGACTCGGCGTCGAGATGGTTGGTCGGCTCGTCGAGCAGCAGCAGATCCGGCTGGCAGGCGAGCGCGCGGCAAAGCGCGACCCGGCGTTTCTCGCCGCCGGAAAGCGGGCCGACCATCGCGTCGAGCGGCGGCGTGCCGAGCGCGGTGGAGGCGGCCTTGATCCGGGAGTCGAGGTTCCAGCCGTCGGCGTGGTCGATGAGGTGGAGCAGGTCGTTGAGCTCGGCGTCGCTGCCCTCGCCGTTTTCATAGCGACGGATGGCCTCGACGATGTCGGCCGCGCCCGAGGCGATGTTTTCCTGCACGGTGAGTTCCGAATCCAGCTCGAACTCCTGCGGCAGGTAGCCCACGCGGAGAGCGCGGCGCAGGGAAATTTCCCCGGAATCCGCCATTTGCTGGCCGGTGAGGATTTTGAGGAGTGAGGTCTTGCCGCAACCGTTGCGGCCTACCATCCCGGCTTTTTCCCCGGCGGCGATGGCAAGCGTGACGCCATCCAGCAGCGTTTGGTAACCGTAGGTCAGGCGAATTTCGTTGGCGGAGAGGAGAGCGGACATGAAGCGGCGCGCTTGTTGCCTATCCCGGGCCAAACGTCCATCGCGGATCGCGAATCGGCCGCCATCCGGCAAATGACAAATTTCCGGTTGACGCGGCCACCCCCGAATGCTGTCCTCGCGCTGTTGAGACTCAATCTCAAGAGAAAGCGATTCCATGAAACACAACTCCATTTCCCGTTCCACCGCCGCATGGCTGGCGGCGACTCTCTCCACCGCCAGCCTGGCCATGACCCAGGATGCGGTGACCACGCTCGAATCCATGGTGGTGACCGCCGAGTCGGAAGCCGATGAAACCAACCAGCAGGGCTGGCTTCCCGACGTGGCCGGTGCCGCGATCTTCGCCGGCAAGAAGACTGCGGTCATCGATCTGGATGCCCAGGCGCGGATCGTCGGCAACAACTACCGCCAAGCGCTTTCCCAAACTCCCGGCCTGCTGCTCGCCGAGGAATCCTCGCCGCTAGTCAGTCTCGGCTACCGCGGGCTCAATCCGCACCGCGCGCAGTTCACCCAGATGCTGCGCGACGGAATCCCGATCCACGCCGACCAATTCGGCTATCCGGAAGCCTACTACACCCCGCCGCTCGACACCGTGGACCGGATCGAATTCCTGCACGGCGGCGCCGCGCTGCAACACGGCCCGCAACCCGGCGGCGCGCTGAATTACATCACCCACCGCCCGCGCACCGACAAGCCGTTCTCGCTCCGCACCCAGCACGTCGTCGGCAGCGACGATCTCTACTCCACCTTTTCCTCAGCGGACGGCACCGTCGGCAAACTCGGCTACTACCTCTATTTCAACCACCGCGAGAGCGACGGATTCCGCTCCGCCAACAGCGATTACGACCTCAACAACGGCGCGATCAAACTCCTCTACTCGCTCGATAACGGCGGGAAAATCATCCTCAACGCCGACACCTACGAGGAAAACCACGGCGAACCCGGCGGCCTCTCCGTCGCCGATTTCAACTCCGGCAGCCTCAAAGCCACCCGCCTTCACGACGAACTCTCGCTCGACCGCGATTCCGTCTCACTGACCTACGAGATCGAGCCGACACCCGACTCCTTCTTCACCGCCAGCGCCTGGTGGACCGACTACACCCGCTTCAGCAAGCGCCAGCAGGGCGGCGGATTCGGCACCCTCCCCACAAAAACCACCAACCAGATCGAGGATCAAAATTTCGAAACCCTCGGTCTCGACGCCCGTTACCGGCTGAACTGGGGCAGCCAGGCCCAGCACACGCTGAGCACCGGCATCCAGATCTATCATGTCGACTCCCCGCGCACCGACGAGGTGGGCAGTTCGCCTTCCGCCTCGTCCGGCAGGCTCGCCCGCGTTTCGGACCGCGAGGTTCTCTATCTGCCGGTGTTCGTGGAAAACCGTTTTGCGTTTGGGAAATTCTCCATCACTCCCGGATTGCGGGTCGAAACGTTCAGCCAGGATGTGAATACGCGTTTCATCGATCCCGCGCTGGCCACCCGCACCCGCGATGAAGATGGTTCCATCTTGCTCGGCGGGTTGGGCATGGAATACGAGGACACGGAAAACTCGGCGTTTTACGCCAACGTCTCGCAAGGTTATCGCCCGGTGATTTTCAGCGAAGCCGTGCCCACCGGCGGCGGACAAGTCGTCCCGGACGACCTTGAGGAAGGCAAATCCATCGAATACGAACTCGGCTACCGCACCCGCGCCAACGAGTGGCTCACGCTCGATGCCAGCGCTTTCCTGCTCTCCTTCAAGGACCAGATCGGCACGCTCGGCAACACCACCGCCAACGTCGGCGACTCCATCCACAAAGGCATCGACCTATCCGCCAGCACCGACCTGCTCCGCGACATCGCCGGCACGGAGCAATACGGCTCGCTCGACTGGTATGTGAACGGCACGCTGCTGGATGCGGAGTTCACCAGCGGCCCGAGCGACGGCAAGACGCCGCAATACGCCCCGGATTTCATCCTCCGCACCGGCCTGAACTACAACTATCAGGACAAGCTCAAGATCACCCTCGGCGGCACCTTCCTGGACGACCATTTCGCCAACGACAGCAACGACGCCCCATACGCCGTGCCCGCCTACATGGTCTGGGACCTCACCGCGGAATACAAAATCCATGACAACGTCCGCCTGATCGGCGGCATCAACAACCTCTTCGACGAGAGCTACTTCGCCCGCGTCCGCAATGACGGGATCGATCCCGCCAACGGCCGCAACTGCTACATCGGCGCATCCTTCGAGTTCTGATCCCGATTTTGACGCGGCCCGCCGCGGGGATTGTTTTCTTGCCGGACCCGCCCTAGTTTCCGCTCGCTGCCATGACCGCCCTCTTCCACGCCCTCAATATCGGCACGCTCGCCTGCTGGCTGAGCGTGGCGGCGTTCGGCACCGTGGCGCTGGTGGTTCCGGGTTTCCGGGGTGCTCCCGTCGCCGTGAAAACGGCAGAAGAGATCCACCCGGTCCCGGAGGATTTCACCCTCGGCGAAGCGGAAGCCGCCGAGGAAATCCCCACAACCACCCCGGCCGCGGCCACCGAAGCTCCGGCGGAGATCCTACCCGCGCCGCCCGAGCTGCCGGAAATCGCCGAGTTCGCACCCTTGCCCGAGATTCCGGAAATTCCCCGGCCCGCGGCGAAACCATCCCCCTCCCCCGCTCCGGTCCAGGCGCAAACCAGGCCCCGGCCGACCCAGCCCGGGAAACCCACTTCCACCGCAAAACCCGGCGGAGCCCCGGGCACCGGAAACCCCGGCGCGTCCGATTCCTCCCGCCTCGCCCAGGGCCGCATGGCGAAACCCAGCTACCCCGCGCAGGCCAAGCGCGCCGGCCAGACCGGCACCGTCGTCATCGAGTTCACCGTCGACGCCTCCGGCCGCGTCATCTCCGCCTATCCGAAATCCTCGTCCGGCTGGCCGCTGCTCGATTCCGAAGCCGTCCGCACCGTCCGCCGCTGGACATTCCCCGCCGGCGGGGTCATGAAGCTCCAGCGCCCCATCGTTTTCCAACTCCGCTAACACCACCGTGCTCGCTAACATCGTCGTCGAAACATTCATTGAAGGCGGCTGGGTCATGTGGCCCATCCTCGCCACCTTTTTCCTCGCCCTCTGCGTCATCCTCGACCGCGCGGTCTGGTGGCTCCGCCTGCAAGCCAGACTCCAGCCGGACCAACAGGAACAAGCCCGCGTCGCCATCGGCACCGGCGATTTCGCCACCGCGTGGGAGCTCGGGAAAAACTCCCGCGAGCCGTTTCTGACCAACCTCCGCGAGGGCATGACCCACGCCCACACCTCGATGCTCGCCGCCATGCAACTCCACGCCACCCATCTCATCGAGAAATCCGAGGCCCGCATGTGGGTCATCAGCACGCTCATCACGCTCGCGCCGCTGCTCGGTCTGTTCGGCACCGTCGTCGGCATCATGGGTTCGTTCTCCTTCGTCGGAGACGAGCAACTCGCCGCCAGCAAGGTCTCCGGCGGCATCGGCGAGGCGCTCATCGCCACCGCCTGCGGCATCGCCATCGCCATCATGTGCCTGCTTCCCTATAACTTTTTCCGCAAGCGCGTCGCCGTGCTGCGCGGCTCGCTGGAGCGCTGGATCAACCACACCGAGCTGCTGGTGAAATCGGCCAGGGAACACGGCCACGACCTCGAAGCCTTCGCCGCCAACCGCACCCCGCGCTGATGCCCGTCCAACTCCACAGCCGCTCCTCCGACGACGAGGGCGATGAAGCGCGGATCGAGATCATCCCGCTCATCGACATCATGTTCTTCCTGCTCGCCGCATTCATGTTAGTGAGCCTCAGCATGACCCAGCTCCACCGCGTGCCGATCAACCTGCCGGAAGCCTCCACCGGCGTCGCCGACACCAAGACGCCGCCGTTCCAGATCGCCATCGACGCCAGCGGCGTGACCACCTGGGACGGCAAGATCGTCACCCTGTCTGAAATCACCGCGCGCCTGAAAGCCGGGGCCAAGCCGGACGAAACCCGCGTCCTCATCGCCGCCGATGCCGAAGCGCGCCACAAGCAAGTGCTCGGCGTGCTCAACGCCGTCCGCGACGCCGGCGTCGAAAAAGTCAGCTTCGAATCGAAAACTCCCAATCCCTGAAGCGTGAAATCCCGCGTTCTGCCCATTCTCAACGCCATCGGCTGCCTCGTCCTAACCGGAGTGATCGTCATCCAATGGCAGCGGGAACGCGCCGCCGGAGAATCGCTGGCGAAACTCAAAACCGAGCTCGCCGCCGCACACGACCTGGCAGCAGACGAAACCCAACGCGCCGCCAGTCTCGAGCGCGACATCGCCGTGCTCAAGGAATCCATCGAAGCCACCCAAAAAGCGGCCGAGGAGTCCGCCCGCTTGATGGAGGCAAAGACGGCGCAGGCCGCCACCCTGGAAACCGAAATCACCGCCGCCCGCGAACAGCTGAAAATCTGGGAGACCGCCATCGCCGCGCGCGACGAAAAACTCCGCGCTCTCGACGCGGAACTCACCGCCACCCGCGGGCGGCTGGACGAGGCCATCGCCAGGCTCAAGGAAGCAAGCACACGCTAACCGAACGATGACGCGCCTCCCCGCATGGCTGGATCGATACCGGACCCTGCCGAAGTGCGTCCTGCAATTCGCTGCCGGGATGTTCCTCATCAACCTGATCAACGCCTCGCAATTCCTCCTGCTCAACCTCTTCCTGAAAGCGCGCGGGCTCGGCGATCCGGCGATCGCGGCTCTCACCTCCCACCGGTTTCTCGCCACCTTCTTCCTCGCCCTGCCCGCCGGGCTCTGGCTGCGCGGGCGGTCGCTGCGCATGCCGCTCGTCATCGGCGCGGTTTGCTTTCCCCTCACCGCGCTGGCGATGCTAGAGACCGTGCGTTTCGGCGCGATGGGCGCCGCACCGTTCTGCTTTCTCGCCATGGGTTTCGCCGGCCTGATCCTCAACGTCGCCAGCCTGCCGATGATGCTTCGCATCGCGCCGCCGGACCAGTCGAGCGAGGCGCTGAGCCTGATGTTCGCGACCTGGGGAGCGGCCAGCATCTGCGGCGGCGTGCTCTCCAGCGTGCTTCAAGGCATCGGCACCCTGCACCTCGGGGGCGTCCATCTCGTCTTCGACGAATACTCGACGCTGCTGGTCCTAACCATCTGTGGCTTGGCGGCACCGTTCCTTTACGCCCGGCTCCCGGACCCGCCGGTGGCGGAGAAATCCACGCGCCACTGGCTGCACGTCCACCGCGAGGATTTCCCGCTGCTGCTGCGCGCGCTTGTTCCCACGCTCTGCATCGCGACCGGCGCGGGCATGGGCATCCAGTTTCTCAATCTGTTTTTCAGCAATGTCTATCACCTCGGCCCGGCGAGCTACTCCGCCTTCGGCTCGGTCAGCTACGTGCTGGCATTCGTCGGCGGGCTGGTCGTCCCGGAAGTGCGCCGCCGCCTCGGCTGGCGCGGGGCGATCATCGGCGTGCAATCCGCGGCCGTCGTCCTGCTGGTGCTGATGGGGCTCACCGAGCTATGGCAAAACGCCGGCTGGGCGCTGCCGGTCGCGCTGGTCTGTTTCATCTTCCGCCAGCCGCTGATGAACATGGCCGGTCCCTCCACCAGCGAGCTCTCGATGTCCTACGTGGGCGGGCGCAACCGCGAGCTGATGAGCGCTTGCAGCGGTGCAATCTGGAGCGGCTCCTGGTGGCTGGCCGCGCGGATCTTTGAAGGCCTGCGCGCCCACCAGCTTCCCTACTGGCAGGTTTTCATGGTCACCGCCGCGCTCTATCTGATCGGCACGGTTTCCTACCTCGGGCTGATCCGGGCGGTGGAACGGCGCGAGCCTGAAGAAGCGCCCCCCGACGCCGCTCCCGAACCGGAACAGGTCTAGCGCTCGATGCGGAAACCCGAACAGTTCTCCAACAGCAAAATCTTCTCCGCCGTCAGGCTCTTGATGTGATGGGCGACGGTGGATTCCTCGGCGATCTCCTTGATGAAGGATTCCACCTCGTCTTCCTCGCCCATGACTTGCAGCTCGACGCTGCCTTCCGGCAGGTTCCTGACCCAGCCGCAGACATCGAAGCCGCGCGAGAGGTCCTTGACGGTGTAGCGGAAACCGACGCCCTGGACGCGGCCTTCGAAGATGACTCGTTTGGCAATCATGAGCGGTTATTCGGCTCCGAGCGCGGTGGCGGTGGCGGCCTCGAAGGTGTTGAGGAAGCGGACGCGGCCGGGCGACGGCCGGGTGATTTTCAAATGGCGTCTGTCCTGCGCGCCGGCCATCGCGGCGACGAGCCGGGAGGCGGCGGCTTGGAGCTTGTCGGCGGCTTCGGGGTTTTCCAACTCGATCTCCCAGAGCACCGCGGACGAGGCCTCGCCGTCGGGAAACAGGACGTAGCGGTCGTTTTTCCAACAGGCGGCGATCTCGGAAGCGGTGCCGATGTCGCCGAGCGGTTCGAGCCAGAGGCGCAGCCCGAGCTGGCCGGCAGTCTCGGTGAGGAAAGGCTCCTCGGGAACGGCGGGAAGCTCCAGCGCCTTGGGCTCGGCCGCGGGCTCGCCGGGGAAAAAGATCGCGCGGGTGGTCTGCGGCGGACTGCGGAACGCGGCCTGGAACTTGTCGTTGCCTTGCACGTGCAGGGTGTCCGCAAGGCCCTTGCCCTCCGAAGCGGTAAAGGTGGTCAGGCCCTGGAGAAACGGGGAAAGGCTGGCGAGAAGCTGCACGGCTTCGGTGTTTTCCTTCATCGGCATGAAGCCGATGGTGCGGGCGCTCAACGCGTAAAATCGCGCCTCGGAACCGGCGGCGGCTCCCTGATGGAGCGCTTCGCGGGCGCGCGCGGCGTCGTCGCCGGGATAAGCCGGAGCGGGCGGGAAATGCTGGTGCAGCAGAACGCGGGCGAGCAGCCGGACGAGCGCCGCCTGGTCCGGGATGTTTTTCAAGTCGAAGTGGTCGGTCACCCAACCCTCGCCGGTGACGTCGTCGAACCACGCCAAGGCCCCGACCGCGCGAACGGCGGCGAGCTGGGAGAGCAAGTCGTCGTCCGGCCGCAGCCAGCCGATGAGTTTGTAGGACTCCTGGCGGTCGTCGATGCCGGACGGGCCGTAGCGGCTCTCGATGGCGGCCATGATCCGGCCGCGGAGCTCCTCGCCGGCGAGGCGGTGGACGACGGGGTTTGATAGAAAGCGCAGGCCGAACTCCTTCTCCGCGCGGTCGATGAATTCCTGCGGCACGGCGAGCTCGCCGCCGCCTTGCGCGAGCGAGCGGAGTGATTCGTTCTCGCGCCGGAGCATCTCGTTTTCCTCGCCGGCGATGCGCAGCTGGTTCTCGAGCTCCGCCAGATCCGCGGTATTGCCGGACGAGCGCCAGTGGAGGCCCTGCAGGATGCCGGCCGCGCCGATGACCCCGCCGAGGAGCCAGGGAAGCAAGGTCTGGGGAGAGGGCACGGCTTACTTGAAGGGATTCGACTCGAGCGCGGAGGATTTCACGCCGAACACCTGCTCGAAAGTTTTTCCGGGCAGCAGGTTGAAAACGATCGGCGCGCTGCGTTTGCCTTCCGCATCGTAGAGATAGACGATCCGCTGCACCGGCAGCTCCTTGCCGTTAGCCGGATTGAGGCGGCGCACCCGCGAGTCGAACATGAGCTCCTCGACGAGCAGGCCGGTCACCTTGTGGTAGCCGTAGCTGACTTTGAACATCTCGTTGTTGTTGCCGTCGCGGATTTTGCAGCCGAGCGGGTTGGCGTTTGAATCCATCTTGTAAGTGGTCACCATGCAGAGCTTCCCGTTAGCCGTGAAGGTCTTTTTCGTCAGGGTCCGGCTGTCGGGGCTGCGGGTGAACACCGCGCGCGAGCCGTCCTCGTGCTTCATGCAGCGGACGTTCGGCCCATCGACTGCCGCGGCATCGTTGGCGTGGCAGGGAAGTGAAACGAAAAGCCCTGCGGCGATCGCGCGGATTTTCCAAGTTGCCAGCGGGTTCATGGGGCGCAAAGTAGAGCCCTCAGGCGGACGCCGCAAGCCGCCAATTCACCGATGATTTGGAAAACACGACGCGCCACGCTCGATCTCACCCATCAGGCGCAGGCGATGGGAATTTTGAACGTCACGCCGGATTCGTTCTCGGACGGCGGCGACCATTTCGGCGTCGCGACCGCGCTGGACCACGCCCGCCGGATGATCGCCGAGGGCGCGGCGATCATCGACATCGGCGGCGAATCGACGCGGCCGGGTTCGCTGCCAGTCGTGGCGGAGGAGGAAATCGCCCGCACGGTCCCGGTCGTCGCGGCACTGCGGGCGGAGTGGGACGGGCTGATTTCCATCGACACCTCGAAGGCGGCCGTCGCCGCGGCCGCGCTCGCCGCCGGGGCGGACATCGTCAACGACGTGAGCGGCCTGATGGCGGATGCGGAAATGGCGGGGATTTGCGCGGCCAGCGGCTGCGGCGTGGTGGTGATGCACATGCAGGGTCGCCCGCAAACGATGCAGGCGGCACCGCGGTATGCGGACGTCGTCGCAGCGGTGAGGGCGTTTTTCGCGGAGCGTTTTGAGACACTCACGGCGGCCGGGATGGACCCGGCCGCGCTGTGTTTCGATCCGGGCATCGGCTTCGGGAAATCCCTGGACCACAACCTCGCGCTGCTCCGCGCGCTCGGCGAAATCTCCACGGCCGGGCGGCCTATCCTGCTAGGCGTATCCCGGAAATCCTTCATCGCCCGGATTCTCAACACCGACGATCTCGCCGCCCGCGAGTGGCCGACCGTCGCGATCACTTCCAACGCCCGTGAACAAGGAGTCATGCTGCACCGCGTGCATTCCGTCCGGCCGAACGTGGAGGCGCTGCGGATGACCGAGGCGATCCTCGGGGCGAAACCCGCCTGACACGGATCAATTCGCCGGAGCGTCACCCGGCTTGCGCGAGACGGCGAAGCGGTATTTCCCGATGGCATCGACGAGGCCGCCGGCGAGCGCGTTCTGATAGGCCTCGTTCTCGATCAAGCGGGCCTCGTAAGGATGACTCATGAAGCCGCCTTCGAGCAGGATGGCGGGGTGGCGGACGCCGGAGAGCACGCTGAAGCGGGCGCGCTTGATTCCGCGGTCGAGCGTGTTGGTCCCGAGCCGCCGGAGGATCGAGCCGTGGACGGAGGTGGCGAGCGCGATGTTCGCGGAGTCGTGCTCGTTGCCGGCGCGGGTTTGCAAATCGGCGGCTTTGAAATCGTGGTCATAGTGCGGCACGCCGGGCGGGGAGAGCGTGAACGTCTCGATGCCGCGGGCCGAGCTGCCGCCGGAATTGAAATGAATGCTGACGTAAATCGCGCGTTCCTTCACGGCGTTGGCGAATTCCACGCGCTCCTGAAGCGTGAGATACTCGTTCGTGTTCCGGGTCATCACCACCTTGAAGCCCTTCGCCTCCAGTTGTTTTTTCACCAGGCCGGCGAGCTTGAGATTATACATGGCCTCGGCACCGAAGGGGTTGGTGGCTCCGGGGTCCTTGCCGCCGTGGCCGGGGTCCAGCACCACCGTCCGGAAATCGCCGGCGTTCTGGATGAAATTCGGGCGCAACACCGGATCGATCAATTTCGCGAGGTCGATCCGCGAGACGTAAACCTTCTCCCCCACCGGCGCGATCGGATGGCTGAAGATGAATTTGACGTTGTTCATCAGGCACTCGTTGCCGCCGACCTTGAGCTTCATTTCGACCTTGGAATTCTCAAGGACCACCGAGGTGCCCGCACGGGTCATTTTGGCGAAGTTGTAAAAGCGCTTGATGCTCTCCACCGAGACATACTCGCGGCCCTCGATTTTCGTGGTATCCCAGCCGGTGGCCGGCGCGGCGGATCGCGCGGGTCCGGCCGCCATGACCAGGACCATCACGCACGCGAAGACCCGCCGCAAAAAGGCAGGCGCTCGTAAGAGGTGGTCCATTGAAGAGTAAGTCGGCACGGGTTTAGGCGGACCGTATCAATCCAGAACGCCGATGACAACCCGATTTGTCGGTCCCATTATACGGAAATCAGGGCGGTTGCCCGGAAATCAGCCATGGTCGATGTTCATGGTCGATGTTCATTGGCGATTTAAGAAAATACTAAACATTGGCCTCCGTTTTGGCCGTTTCAGCCTGCCATGGAAACACTGATGACCCAATCCGCCCTCGTTGTCGACCACCTCGTCCTACGCACCGCCACCGAGGACGCCGAGATCGACCTCCTCCGCCAGGCCCTCAACGAAGGCCACTATCTCAAAGCCGGACGCCCTGCCGGACA
>JBFZFJ010000066.1:0-4219 GCA_041306405.1 Verrucomicrobiales bacterium
TTTCCGCGGCGGCGCGGCGGCCGTGGCCATCGAAAACGATGACCGGGTCGCCGGGCTTCATGCGGAGGACTTGCGCGAGATGGCGGGCTTCGTCGCCGGTGAGGGCGGGGTTTTCCTGCCAGGAATCGGGCGGTAGGTGGAAGCGGGCCATGAGTGAATGAGATGCCAGAGACCAGAATCATGATTCAAGAGAAAGAGCCGAATGCTCTTTTCTGGGCTCTTGTTTCTGGACTCTGGATTCTAAATTCACAGGTCGAAAAACCGCTTCGCCTTTTTGAAGAATCCTTCCTGCATCGGTGAGTTGTGCTCGCCGATGGACTCGGAGAACGCGCGGAGTTTTTCTTGTTGCTCGCCGTTGAGCTTGGTGGGGACTTCGACTTGGACGGTGACGTTCAGGTCGCCGCGACGGCCGTTGGAGAGCGAGGGCATGCCTTTTTCGCGAAGCCGGAAAACGGTGCCGCCCTGGGTGCCGACCGGGATTTTGATCGAGGATTGGCCATCGAGCGACGGGACCTTGAGCTCGCCGCCGAGCGCTGCGACCGAGAAGGGCAGGGGAACCGAGCAGAAAAGATCCGAGTCGTCGCGCTCGAAGACGTCGTGGTCGCGGACGTGGAGGAAGACGTAGAGATCGCCCGCCGCGCCGCCGCGGACGCCGGCGTCGCCATTTCCGGAGGAGCGCAGGCGGGTGCCGGTATCGACGCCCGCCGGGATGCGGAGCTTGATGCGGCTGTCGCGCTGGACGCGGCCGTCGCCTTTGCAACTGGTGCAGGGGTCGGAAATCGTTTCGCCGGCACCGCGGCATTCCGGGCAGGTCGTTTGCTGGATGAAAATGCCGGCTTGGCGGGCGACAACGCCGCGGCCGCCGCAAGTCGAGCAGGCTTTGATGCCGCCGGAACCCTTGGTGCCTTTCGCGCCGCAAGGTTCGCAAGGGACGTAGCGCTCGATTTCGAGCTCCTTCTCGACGCCGCGGGCGGCTTCTTCGAGGGAGATTTCCAGATCGTAGCGGAGATCACTGCCCTTTTGTTTACCCGAGCCGCGACGTGAGCTGCCGCCGCCGAAAAACTCCTCGAAGCCGCCACCGAAGGCGCCGCCAAAGACTTGGGAGAACATGTCCATCGGGTCGTGGAATCCGCCACCGCCGGAGCGTCCGCCACCGCCGTTGAAGGCGGCGTGGCCGTAGCGGTCATAAGCGGCGCGCTTGTCCGGATCGCTGAGTGCTTCGTAGGCTTCGCCGAGTTCCTTGAACTTGTCCTCGGCGGTGTGGTCGCCGGGGTTTTTGTCCGGGTGGAACTTCACCGCCAGCTTGCGGTAGGATTTCTTGATGACGTCGGCGTTGGCGTCGCGGGTGACTTCAAGGATTTCGTAATAACAGCGTTTCTCGGACATTAGCTTTATTCTGCCGGAGTTGGGACCTTGGAGACGACCACGCTCGCGGGGCGCAGCAGACGATCGCGCAGGCGGAACCCGCGGCGGGTGACTTTGAGAATCCGGCCTTCCTCGCCTTCGGCGCATTCTTCCTGGGCCACGGCGTCGTGGAGGTTCGGGTCGAACTGGCCGGTGGTCGGGATTTCCTCGACGCTCTGGGAGGCGAGAAACTCGTTGAGCTGGCGGCGAACCATGTCCATGCCGATGTAGATCATCGACTTGGTGTCCTGCGAGGCGGCCTGCATGCCCATTTCGAAATTGTCGATGACGGGGATGAGGTCTTCGAGCAGGCGCTGGTTGGCGTAGCGGATGGCGTCCTCGCGGTCGCGGGTGGTGCGCTTGCGGAGGTTTTCCATCTCGGCGGCGGTGCGCAGGGAGATTTCCTTCCACTTGGCGGCCTCGGCTTCGAGCTCTTCCCATGGATCGAGCGCGGGAGCGGGATCGGCGGCGGGTGTCTCGGAAACGGGCTCCGCCGCGTCGGTGGCCACCGGTGCGTCCTGCGGTTGGTCGGGGTCGTTGTTGGCTTGCATGACGAACAGCATGTAGCCGCGAATGCGCCAGCGTCAACACCTTGACGCGGGTTTAGACAGAGGATGGGGACTGAAAAATGATTCTGTCCTCAATGATTTCGTCCCTTGATTGGGGATTTGAGATTCGGAACCGACGGCTGCCGCCAGTGGAGTGCGGCGCGGAGTTGGGCGGTGAGGGATTTCATTTTCCCGAGGCTTGCCAGCGCTCGATGGCGATGCTGAGCGAGCTTTCGCCATTGTAGCCGAGCCAGCCGATGGCGCCGCAATAGACGCCGCGCGGCGCTTGTTCGAGCTCGCGGATGATTTCCATGGCGCGCTTTTTCGGCGCGCCGGTGATGCTGCCACCGGGGAAGCAGGCGGCGAGGGTGGCGAGCGCGTCGGTTTCCGGGCGGAGATTTGCAGCCCGTAAGTGGAGCGGCGGTCCTCGTCGGGATCGGCATCTTGACAGCATGAATAAAAGCATCATGATGCTTTCCATGAGAACTACTGTCACCCTTGAGCCTGACGTGGCGCGTTTGCTGGACGATCATGCGAAGCGGACCCGCAAGTCGTTCAAGGAAACGCTGAACGCCGCCGTGCGAATGGGCTTGGGGCGGATTTCGGAATCCGCTCCGGCCCGGGAATTCACCATCGAGGCGCGCCCGATGCAGCTCAAAGCGGGTTTGGATGCCGGGCGTTTCAACTCGCTGCTCGATGAACTGGATGCTGATGCATTCATCCCGAAAGCCCGCTTGGACAACCGCGAGGAGCCGCTTTCATGATCGTCCCGGACGTCAACCTGCTGGTATATGCCTATGATTCAAGCTCGCCCCATCATGACGCGGCGGCGGAGTGGTGGAAGGGCTGCATGACCGGTGGCGAGGAAATCGGCTTGGCGGCGGTGGTGGTGTTTGGATTCGTGCGACTCAGCACGAATCCCCGGATTTTTCAAAATCCCTACACCGTCGCGGAAGCGGCCAGCCGTGTGGAGTCGTGGCTGGCGAGGCCGCACGTGCGAATCATCGATCCTTCGCCTCATCACGTGGCGGATGTGCTCGGATTGCTGGTGGCAAGCGGCACGCCGGGAAATCTCACCACGGATGCCCAGATCGCCGCGCTGGCACGGCAGGAAAAAGCCATTTTGCACAGCAACGACACTGACTTTTTGCGCTTCCCCGGCATCCGCTGGCACAATCCGCTCACGGGGAAGAGCAACGCGACCTGACGGCCTAACTGATCGTCGGCGCGACCTGCATTGATACCTCGGCGGAACCTACACTTGCTCACCATTCCCGAAAATCTCCTCGGCGTAGTTCTCGCGGAGGAATTGGAGATCGGCGCGGTCTTTCTCGCGGTGGGTCTTTTCCTTCATCCGGTAGAGCAGGCGGGGGGAGGCGAAGGGGATCGGGACGCCATCGACCACGCGGATGATCTGGTCTTTCGAGGCTTCCTCGTAACCGATGCCGCTGGCGGAGGCCATGAGGTCCACGCAGATTTCATCGCCGACACGGACGACGGTGTATTTCGCGATCTCACCGGGCTCGAGTTCGAGGACGGCTTTGTCGGGGAGGGATTCGAGAGCTTTATAGACCTTGGCCTCGTTTTCGGGGTCGGTGGCGACGACGAGATCGAGGTCCATGGTGGATCTTGCGTAGCCGGAGAGGATGATCGCGAAGCCGCCGATGACGATGTAGTCGGCCCCCAAACGATTCAGCTCACTGGCGAGCGCGGCCAGATCTTTCTGTCGCGGGGCGCGCGATGTTAGTCCTTCTTCGGTCGTATCGAATTCCTCATCCATGCGTCTGCCTCCTCGTGGGAATGAAAACGGAAGACTCCTCTGGGTGTCAGGCGGTGCCCGCTTTCCTTGAATTGCTCGTTGATGAATTCCTGAAGGCCATCGGCTATCGCGAGCGGGTTGCTCGGACGCCTGCGGCGACCGACGGTCTTGCCGGCGGGATCGTCCAGATTGATGACGCTGACCTGTTTCATTGAATCCAGATTAGTTCAGGCTGCGGAAATAGGAAGCTTTGAAAATTGTGAGCAAGTTCATGACTGCCAGCGCTCGATGGCGAGGCGGATGCCGGCGGCCTTGTGGAGGGTTTCCTCGTATTCCTTGTCCGGATCGGAGTCGGCGACGATGCCGGCGCCGACTTGATAGACGAGCTCGTCACCCGTGCGGACGAGCGTGCGGATGGCGATGCTGAGGGAGCTCTCGCCATTATAACCGAGCCAGCCGATGGCACCGCAATAGACGCCGCGCGGCGCTTGTTCGAGCTCGCGGATGA
>JBFZFJ010000067.1:0-12702 GCA_041306405.1 Verrucomicrobiales bacterium
AAATCGGCATCATCACCGGTGGCGCGGGCGGCGAGGTCGTGAAAGTCGCCGCATCCGGAGTGGATTCCTTCATTACGGGAGAGGGCCCCCATTGGAGTTATCCGCTTGCCGAGGAACTCGCTCTGAACGTCTTCTATGGTGGCCACTACGCCACGGAAACCTCGGGAGTGAAGTCGATCGCTGAGCGCATCGCGAAATTGTTCTCAATTCCGTGGGCGTTTCATGATCACCCCACGGGCTTGTGAGCCGATGTCCGACGAGTTTATTCTGGTGGGTTTCCCTCTAATTCCGCTCCGGCTTTGCCTCGGTTTCAGGACAGATGACAACTCGATTTTTGCGGAACAGGCGCAAGTAGCCACCATCAATTGAAGAGCCTCAAAGAGTTGTGAGCCAGCCAAAGAAGCAGAATGTCGTTGATAACCAGTGATGACCTGATGTTTAGAAAAAGCTCAATTATTTTGAGTCGAGTATCAGAAAAGGCTTGCATGCAGGCGAAACCCTCGCCTTAAATTCCGTCGGAATCGCGGGCATAGCTTAGTGGTAAAGCGCTATCCTTCCAAGTTAGACATGCGGGTTCGATTCCCGCTGCCCGCTCCAATGAATTTCCCGAGTCCTCAGTCCACCAATCGCCAAAATGAAAAAAAACATCAGCTTTATCTTGCTCAACGCCGCCTTCGGCATGCTGTCAGCCAATGCTGCGGTTGATTGTCTCGCGCTTTCGGTCTCGGTCAAAAACGCTGTCGCTGCCGAGCAATCGAAAGCTCTCGAAATTGTGGCGAGCGAGGTTTCAGCCGCGCCCGCCTGCGCCTGTGAAATCGTCAAGGCGGCCATTGAAGGCTCAAATGCCGACACGCAGACCGTTGCGGCGATCGTGCAAGCGGCGGCCACGGTCGCTCCGGAGCAAATGCGCTTGGTTTCGCAGTGTGCGGTTGCCGTCGCGCCAGACGCGCTGGGAGCCGTGCAGGCCGTCCTCGCCAAGTTGGACCCCAATCTCGGAGAGTCTGCTCCTTCTTCGAAAAGCGCGAAAGATTCGAAAGCACCGGCTGACGAAGTCGCCGCAATGCCGAATCCATTGGACTTCCCGGGTCAGGGACCGGTCGGGCCAACACCAAGTGGACCTGGCGGCACTCCGGTCTTCCCGATCATTCCGCCGATTATCATCGCGCCACCTGTCTCGCGAGTGAATCCCCGTTGAGGCAGTTTATCAAAGCGGAAGCCTCCCAAACGAATAATCTGAATCCTCCCCACCGCCGCTCATTTCGATCATCCCCACACCCATTATGAAAAACAAATTCTCCACAGGTCTGCTCGGCATCCTCTTCACCGGCGTGGCTTCTGGCCAAGGCCTCTACTACGTCGGCAGCGAAGCTCAAGAGACCATGCCCCTCAAGTGGGTGGTTGGAGCCAGCGTTTTCTACGATGATAACGTCAATCCAGGTTTAGGCGCCTCTGAAGACGGGTCTTTCGGGATCAATCCTTATGTGGGCCTTTCCTTTGTGAACATCACGCCGCAGACCACTTGGGATGTGTATGCCCGGCTTGGTCTCATCTATTACTTCGACGCTCCGGAGGGAGTGGATTCCACCAACAGCCAGTCGCGCGCGGGTGTGAACTTGACGCATCGCTTCAGTGAGCGTCTCCGCTTTTCCAGTCGCAACTTCATTTCCTATGAATTGAACCCGGACTATTCCTACGGAGTCTCGACTTCCGCCAGCACGGGAGAGTACTTCTATTGGCAGAGCGACAACTCGGTTGGATTCCGTTGGACCGAGCGGCTGGGAACCTACACGGGTTTGAAACTCACGGGAACGTCCTACGATGAATCATCAAGTAACGATTTGTTTACCTGGGAGCTTTACAATCAGTTCCGCTATCAACTTGGCCCACAGACGGTCCTGACCGGAGACTATCGCTATGCGAATAACTCCTCAAGTGGCGATGCCATCGATTCCACCGACCAGTATATCCTTGCAGGTGTGGAACATCGCTTCAGTCCGAATACCATCGGAATTGTTCGTGCCGGTATTCAGTTGCATGATGTGGATGGAGGGGATTCTCACAACAGTCCTTACCTCGAGTTGGCCATGAATTCGCAGCTTTCGCAGCAGTTCAGCGTTCGTGCATTCGCCCGCTACGGCATCGAGTCCAACGACACCGTCCAGTTCCATCCAGACAGCCAACTTTCCCGCTTTAACGACGTGCAAACCCTTCGACTTGGCGTGTCCTCCGAATACGTGATTTCGCCAATGTTCTCGATCTTCGGTGGGATTGACTACATTCCGACTTCCTACGCTGAAGGACAGCAGGTTAACACCCCATTCGCAAACGTCTCGGATCTCGATAACGATCTGATCAACGCCTACATTGGCGTATCAGCGAAATTCAATGACTACCTGACGGGCACCCTGTCTTACAACTACACGGATTCCACCTCCGACATCGTGGATCAGGAATATACCCGGAACCGGATCAATTTGGGCGTCAGTGCTGAGTTTTGATCATATCAGGGTTCCAAACAATAAGCCTTTATTGAAAGTATTACTTAATTGATTTGAAACTCCCGCAATGTCTTTCATTGCGGGAGTTTTTGTTTCAACTGGAATATTACTGAAACTGTGAAAAAATATCGCCAATGAATCTCTCATCCCCGCAACAAAACGAGACAGCTCTGCATGCCGTGGACTACTGGCAGGTCATCAAGAATCGATATGGGATCATCCTCTTGACGCTTCTTTTGGTATTCATGACCGCCGCGGTGATCACGTATGTGATGCCGAAGAAGTATGAAAGCTCGGCGACCATCGAGGTGAAACCGAGGTCGGTGGGGCAGTCTCCGTTTGAGGGAGGGAACAGTCCTGCATACGGGTCCAGTCCGATGACCGCGCAGTTTTTCGGAACGGAGTTCGAGAAAATCAAGAGCAGCAACTCGCTTGCCAAGGTGGTAGAGAATTTGGAACTGGTGAACAAATGGAGCGTCGATAAGGAGACTGCTATCCGGATCCTCAAGGGAATCGTCAACACCCAGAACATTCGGGGCACTGACTTGATTTCAATCACCGTGCGCCATACCAACAAGGAAGATGCGCGGAATGTCACCGCGGAGGTGGCGCGTGCCTACAAAGCCTACCGAACCGAGATCGAAAGCCGTGATTCCGACAAGGGCTTGTATGAATTAAACAAAGCCGTTCGAGACCAGGAAGATAAAGTGGAAGAGCGACGCAAGGTGCTTGCCACAATCGTGAGAACCAAAGGGATTATCTACAAGGGACAGGACTCCTTCTATGGTCAATCCGGTGTTGACGAGGATCAGGGCGCCCGGAACGCGCTTCAAACCTATAATCAGCTTGAGCAGGACAAGATGCAGCTTGAAAGCCAGATCAACAGCCTCCTGAAATATGATAGCGACCAGTTGATGGTGTATGCGGCCGGACTTAATTTGCCCGACAATATCATTAAAAACCTGCTTCCCCAGTATAACGATGCGAAGCGGACTCTCGACACTCTTAAAATCAACGGCTTGGGAGTCAATCATCCCACCGTTCTGGCTGCGGCCGATCAAATCAAGACAATGAAAGATCAACTTGACGAGGGGGTCGTCAACTTGAGGGCGACGCTACAGGCGCAGCTGGACATGGCGACGGATCGTTTGAAGAATGTCGAAGTGATGAAAGATGACTCCCGCGAAGAGGCGATCAAGCGCGGTCTCGACGCTCAGGACTATGTTGACGCAAAGCGCGATTTCGAGACGGACCAGCAATTGCTGCAGTCGATGAAGCTGAAGCAAATCGGCAAGAACATCACCGATAAAATGACAGACGAAAGCATCGTCGTTCATGAGGAACCGCAAATTTCCCAAAGTCCGGTGAGTCCGAACGTGACCCTGAATCTGGTTTTGGGGGCGGTGGTTGGATTGATCTTCGGGGTCGGCACCGCCTTCTTCCTGGAATATCTGGATACTTCGGTGAAGAGCATCGAGGACGTGGAACGTTATCTCCAGGTTCCGGTTCTTGCGGTCATTCCGAAAGATGTCGGGATTCTCTATAAGCAAAGTGGCATGAGTCCGGACGCGGAAGCGTATCGAATCCTGCGGACAAACATTGAGTTCAATCGCAAGAACCCCGAGGACAACGCGATCACGGTGGTTTCGGGAGCTGCCGGCGAGGGTAAATCAACAACCCTGGTCAACCTGGCTTACATCTGCGCCCAAGGAGGTTATACCACCTTGATGATCGACGCCGACTTGCGCAGACCCCGCTTGCATACCTTTTTTGACATCAACAACTCGGTGGGCTTGACGAATTACCTGACGACCGAGTTGATGTTAGAAGACGTGATTCTTCAGACTCCGGTGGACAACCTGTATTTCATGCCGTCCGGTGTTTTGCCTGCGGATGCCGCGGGTATCCTCAACTCACGGCGGATGTCCGAGTTGATTCAGGACGTCAAGCAGCGTTTCGACCTGGTTCTGGTGGACAGTCCTCCAATTCTCGGGGTCAGTGACGCCTCGGTTCTTGCGAGCGAGGTCGATCTTACCATGATTGTCGTGCAGCATCGGAAATTGCCCCGCAACATGCTTCTGCGCGTGAAGCAGGCTGTGGAGACGGTGGGAGGCAACGTTATCGGGGTTGTGCTCAATAACGTCGACGTCCGCAGCGATAGCCAATATCAATATTATACCAGCTATTACACTTACTACGCCCCGGCCGAGTCTCAAATCGGGCCACCGGTGGCGGTTGGTTCCAGTCCTGCCAAACCACAGGCTGGCGCGCGTGAAAACGATTCCGAATTGTATTAAAACACCGAGTCTGACCACCACCATGAACTTTAAAAAAACGCTCGTTGGATTGTTTCTGATGATTGGCTTCTCATTGCCTTTGTTCGCACAGATCGAGGCGGGCAAGGCGATTCAGATTACCATTTCAGGGGTGCCCTCCGAAGAAAAGGGACGGATTGACGGGATCTACCCCGTTTCCGATGCCGGCTTTATCAACATGCCCTTCATTGACACGGTTCGCGCCGCAGGTTTGAGAAACGAAGACCTGGCGGTTGCTCTCCAGTCGCGGTATAAAAGTCTGGGAATCTATACGAATCCCACGATCCAGGTGATTTCGAACAGAGACAACAGCATCAACGAGCAGACGGTCTATCTTGGAGGTCAAGTCCGCGCACCCGGCCCCAAGGCTTTCACCAAGGGTTTGACGCTGTATCAGGCCATTCAGGCGGCTGGAGGGGCGACGGAGTTCGGCAGCATGAAACGGGTCAAGTTGTTCCGGGGCAGTCGCCAGACGACCTATGATCTCACAAAGTCGCAATTCATGAGCATTCCCGTGCAGCCAAACGACACGGTCGAAGTTCCTCAAAAAAACATGATTGGTAATTAACCGTCGAGGTGGCCTCAATGCGACTGAGCGAGACTGACAGGTTGACGAAGATGGCTCTTGTTGGGGCGGTTTTGCTTGGCTCGTCAATTCTTGGATTGTCGTTGGAGCTTCCAGCGAAAGCATTCGATGGTCTTGGCTCCGCCGAGTTTCGGGAGCGGGAAGCCGCCCAGTCCGAGTTACTTGCGTGGAGTCGCAGGCAACCTGAGCTGGCGATGACCGAACTCTTCAGGCAGTCGCAGGCTGCGGAGGATCCGGAAGTCAGGCAGCGTTGTTTGAATGTTCTTCGAGACCTCGTCATCGACGAGTATTCGAGGGAGGGTGAGGGGTTTATCGGAATTGTCATGAAAGATGAGATTTCCGATGTTCCTGGTGATCCCAAGCCATGCAGGGTGATTCGTGTGACGGAAGTGCGAATGGATACGCCTGCCCGGCAGGCGGGAATCCAGTTGAACGATTTGATTGTTGGGTTGAACGGCCAAGTCTGGCATGCTGAGGACGCGTCGTTGCCATTTCGGGAAAAGATCCGGGCGATGAAGCCGAACACGAAAGTGGATCTGAAAATCCTTCGGGACGGGGGATTGGTTGATTGCAAGGTGACCTTGGCCAGACGCCCCGTGCTGGCTGACAGGCCGTTTTTCAATGGTCAGAATTTCAATCCCGAAGCCAGTGAGCAGGCAGCCAAGGAGGCTTATTTCCGCCGATGGCTGAGTCAGAGAAAGCTCCCGAAGTGAACTCATTCCAAGTTTTTAGAAATCGACATCCCTGAAAGTCGTGGCACTTTCTTGAAACATCCTCAATCCTGTCCCGTTTGATTTTCATGACAAATTCCTGGTTCCGAAAAACGGCCGCTGCTGCGGCGGTTGTGGTGATTTCTTGTTCCGCGTGGGCACAACAAGCCGATTTCAATGAGGTTGGCAGGCAGATGGCAATCATGTTGCAGAACAGCCACTTTGCCCGGTTGCCCTTCAATGCGGAACTCAGCCAGCGGTTTCTGGATGATTTTCTAAAAGACCTGGATTCCCAGCGACTCTATTTCACCCAGGAAGACGTGGATGGGTTCAATCTGAAATACGGTGACCAACTTCACACGCTTTTGTTACACGGGAACAGCATGCCTGCCGCGACCGAGATTTACCGGGTTTTTGAAAAGCGGGTTGAGGCGCGCGTGACACTTGCCGAGAAGTTGTTGAAGGGCGCCGATTTTGATTTTTCCGCAAATGAATCGGTGATGCTGAGTCGCAAGGACGCGCCGTGGCCGAAAAATGACAAGGAGGCCGCCGACTTGTGGCGGCGTCAGATCAAGGAAGCGGTTCTTGGGGAAACCTTGCGGCGTGAATTGCTGACAAAACTGTCGAAGGAGCAGGGAAAGGCCGATCCAGGAAGTGCGGATCGAAGCCCGAAGGAGAAGGTCTCGCTCCGCTACAAGCGGTTTCTCAATAGCGTGAAGGATGTCGATGACGAGGAGATCGCCAACTATTTCCTGAGCTCGATCGCCCGCGCTTATGACCCTCACACGGACTACATGAGTTTCCGTGAGATGAATCGTTTCAAGGACGGGATGAAAAACGAACTGGTAGGCATTGGTGCGCTTCTCCAAGGCGAGGAAGATGGCGCTACCAAGATCATGGGCATCGTGGTGGGCGGGCCTGCGGATCGCGAAGGGACTCTCAAGCTCAATGATCGCGTGGTGGCTGTGGATACTCTCAACACCGGCAAGGCCGAGGACATGACTGATATCATGTTCATGAAGATCGATAAGGTGGTCGATTATATCCGGGGAAAAGAGGGCTCAACCGTCGCTCTGAAAGTAGAGCCAGCGGGCGGTCCTCCCGGAGAGACGAAAATCGTCGTCATCCAGCGAGGCAAGGTGGAGATGAAGGACGAGCAGGCGAGCGGGGAACTGATTGAGATGAAAGCCGGTAAAGGAGCAAGTCGCCGTCTTGGCGTGATCACGCTGCCGTCCTTTTATGCCGACTTCGAGGAAGGTAAAATCCGCTGTTCCGTCGATGTCGAAAGAATCCTCAAGCGTTTGACCGAGGAGAAAATCGACGGCCTCATTCTGGATCTTCGGAACAACGGCGGAGGTTCGTTAGAGGAGGTCCGGCGGATGACCGGATTTTTCATCGATAGCGGACCGGTGGTGCAGGTGAAGAACACCTTGGGCCAGGTCCAGGTGAAGGATTCCGATGGCGGCAAGCCGATCTACACGGGGCCGATGGTCGTGATGACCGACAAGAGCAGCGCTTCGGCGAGTGAGATTCTGGCAGGCGCGCTTCAGGATTTCAACCGCGCGGTGATTGTCGGGGATTCCTCGACGTTTGGAAAAGGAACGGTGCAACAACCGATGGACATCGGCCGGATGTTGCCGCTTTTCGCCGCACGCAACCGGGCCGGATTCTTGAAAGTGACGATCCAGAAATTCTATCGTCCATCCGGGTCGTCAACGCAAATGGACGGAGTCGCGGCCAATGTGGCCATTCCGAGTTTGGCGGATGCCCTGGATATGGGCGAGGCGTTCCTGGATCATCCGCTGCCACACGACCGCATCCGTCCTGCCGGCGATTTCAAGCCTCTTGACGCCCAAGCGTTGTTCATACCGCGGTTGAAAGAATTGAGTCAGGAGCGACTGAACGCATGCAAGGACTTCTCCTACGTGATCGAGGATGTGATGAAGGCCAAGGACCGTTTGAAAACCAACCGGCTGTCACTGAACAAGGCGGCCCGCGAGAAGGAGCTTGCCGAATCCGACGCGCTCCAGAAGAGCCGCAATGCGGAGCGCCGGGTACGGTTTGCCAAGATGAGCGAAGAGGATAAGAAGGCCATGAGTTTCTTCAAGCTGACGCTGGAGGATCTTGAGAAAGGCGCGGATCTCAAGCCATACAACCCTGCTGATGAAAGCGGCGAATACATGCGTCGCGCCAAGGATGAGACCGCCGACTTGGACGAAACTCCGAAGTGGCCCACCGGACTCGATCCAGTGAAGCGCGAATCGATTTCAGTGCTCAAGGACCTGGTCGATACCACCGAGAACGCCCGGCTCGCTGGGTTGTTGAAAGGCACCGCCGAGATCCGCTGATGTCGGAGGTTGCAGGGAATCTATTGACCATCGCCGGGAAAATCTCCGCCGCTTGTCTGCGCGCGGGGCGGGATGTGAAATCCGTCGAGCTCATCGCCGTTTCCAAAACCTTTCCGGTTGGATCGGTGCGGGAGGCTTTCGAGGCGGGGCAGCTTCAATTCGGTGAAAGCAAGGTTCAGGAGGCCGAGCCCAAGATCGCCGCCTTGCCGGGTTCGTTGCACTGGCATTTCATCGGCAGGGTCCAGCGAAACAAGGTGCGCAAGATGCTCCAGAACTTCGAGGTCATTCATGCGATTGATTCGCTGAGGCTTGCATCCTACACCGATGAAATCGCGGGTGAGCTCGGCCTGTTCCCCAAAGTTTTCCTGCAGGTGAAGGTTGGCAGGGAGGCTTCGAAAGGCGGTTTTGAGCCCGATGTCTTGCGGGCGGAAATGGAGGGACTTTTGAAGTTAGGACGCTTGGAGATCATCGGCCTGATGTGCATTCCCCCGGCCGGGCCCGATGCCGAATCCGCCCGGCCATGGTTTGCCTCGCTCAGGGAAACTCGCGATGCGCTGGAACTCGAGTTCGGAGTGATGCTTCCCGCGCTCAGCATGGGAATGAGCGGTGATTTTGAAGTGGCGATCGAAGAAGGCTCCACGCACGTGAGGGTGGGATCCGCGATTTTCGGCAAACGCTCCTATCGGGTGGACGAGGAACTCGGATAAGGACAAAGATTCCCCATGACCTTGATCTTGGAAAACGCCACGGTGATTGGAAGCGAGCTCGCCCTGTCGTTTGCGGACGGGTTTGAGGCTTACCTAGCTCTCCCCATGCTTCGCCGCGCGTGTCCTTGTGCGGGCTGCCAAGGCGAGCCTGACGCCATGGGGCGCGTGCTCCGGCCAATGGTCGAGCACGGGCCGCGGGCCTTTGAGCTTCAGAAATTCGAGACGGTTGGAGGCTATGCCATTCAGTTGTTTTGGGGCGATGGTCACTCCACTGGGATTTTCAGTTATTCATATCTGCAAAAACTCGCCGAGCTGCCCCCCGTGTAGAATCCTTCCGCAGTGTTTTCCGCTCGAAACGACCTGGCTTCGCTGCCGCTTTTTGCCGAGCGAGAGGTGATGGCGCTCGCCGATGCCGGCCTCGGCACCGCCGCGGAGGTGCTCGCGCATTTCCCCAAGCGCTACGAGGACCGGCGGCACTTCGATGCGTTTCCCAATCAGGCGGCACCCGCCGCCGTGTGTCTTCGCGGCACGGTGATCGACGCGGCTCTCCGGCATTTCGGCCCGGGCCGGCGCTATTATGAGGCGGTCGTGATGGATGGTTCCGGCGGCGTTTTCGGCTCGGGGAAAATCACCTGCCGGTGGTTCAACATGCCTTTCATCCAGAAGGTCGTCGCCGCGGGGCAGGAGGTGAGTCTCTATGGAAAAGTGAAGGATGCGAACGGGCGGATCATCATCGACCACCCGGAATTCGAGATCCTGCGGGATGATGACCAAACATCCATCCACCTCGAACGGATCGTTCCCATCTACAAGAACGTCTCCGGAATCGCCCAGCGCCGCTTGAGGGAAATCATCCATCTGTTACTGCTGCAAATCGACCCCGCGACACTGGCAGTGGATCATGAGGCGGATGATCCTTCTGTGAGGGCGCGGGCTTTCAAGGATGTGCATTTCCCCGAGTCCATGGAGCAGGCCAAGGACGCCCGCCGGCGGTTTGCGTTCGAGGAGTTCTTCATCCTGCAGCTCAACGTCGCGTGGCGGCGATCTCGCTACAGCGAGCAAACCGGCCGCGTGCTGGGGACGAGCACTTCGTTTCTCAAGCAATTCTACACGAGTCTTCCGTTTGATCTCACGGAGGCGCAGAAGCGTTCTATCCGGGAAATCCTCGCCGACATGCGGGCGGCCCGGCCGATGAACCGGCTGTTGCAGGGCGACGTGGGTTCCGGGAAAACCTTCGTGGCGATGGCGGCCATGCTGCTGGCTATCGGCTCGGGTTGCCAAGCCGCGTTGATGGCTCCCACGCAGATTCTGGCAGAGCAGCATTATCTGACGTTCCGGCGCTGGCTGGAGCCTTTGGGAATCCGCGTCGCGTTGCGAACGGGCAATCGTGACGAAGGCAATCACCTTGAAATCGAGGGTGAGCCGCAGATCATCATCGGCACCCACGCGTTGCTCTATGATTCGGTTTCCTTCCGGGATCTCGGGCTGGTGGTGATCGACGAACAGCACAAATTCGGCGTGGCGCAGCGAGCGTCGCTGATCCGCCAGGGGATCGTGCCGGACGTGCTGGTCATGACCGCCACCCCGATTCCGCGGACTTTGACGATGACGATTTACGGCGATCTGGACGTGTCGCTGTTGGATGAAAAGCCGCCGGGTCGTGGCAAGATCATCACCGCCGTGAGGATCGCCGCGAAGCAAACGGACGTGACAAAATTCGTGAAGGACCAGCTTGCGCAAGGTCGCCAGGCTTATCTCGTTTATCCGCTAGTGGAGGAGAGTGAGACGTTGAAGGCCGAGTCCGCCACCGAGGCGTTTGAAAAATGGAAGAAGCGCCTGGGTTCCCATCAGGTCGGGTTGATCCACGGCAAACTGCGCCCGGAGGAAAAGGAAGCGGTCATGCGCCGGTTCCGCGAAGGTGAAACCGCGGCCCTCGTATCCACCACCGTCATCGAAGTGGGCGTGGACGTGCCGAATGCGAACGTGATGATTCTTCACCACGCCGAGCGCTTCGGGCTGGCCCAGCTTCACCAGCTCCGCGGGCGCATCGGCCGCGGCGGACACAAGAGTTACTGCGTCCTGCTAACCGACGGGAAGAATCCCGAGGCCTTGGAAAAACTCCGGGTGCTTGAGCAGAGTTCGGATGGATTTGAAATCGCCGAGGCGGATCTCCGCCTGCGTGGTCCCGGCGATGTGCTGGGCACGGTGCAGAGCGGCTTGTCGGATCTCCGCTTCACGGACTTTCTCGGCGACACCGTCTTGCTGCGGGAGGCGCGGGCTTTGGCGGACCGGGTGCTTGCTGAGGATTCCCGCTTGGACGGGATTCATCAGAAAATGCGAATGTTGATTCAGGCTCCTGACGAGAGCACGAATCTACCAAGCACCGCGTGACGCGACGGCTTCAGACGTTGAAGCGGAACTCGACGACGTCGCCGTCTTTCATGACGTATTGCTTGCCTTCAATCCGGACTTTCCCGGCAACCTTGGCGGCGGACATGCTGCCGGCGGCGACCAGGTCGTCGTAATGGACGACTTCCGCAGCGATGAAGCCGCGCTCGAAATCCGTGTGGATCACGCCGGCCGCGGCGGGGGCCTTGTCTCCTGCGATGATGGTCCACGCGCGGGTTTCCTGGACGCCGGTGGTCAGGTAGGTGCGAAGGCCGAGAAGGTGATAGACGCCGCGGATCAGGGCCGAGACGCCGGAATCGGTCACGCCCATGTCGGCGAGGAATTCATTGGCTTCCTCGACGGGCATGTCACTGAGTTCCTCTTCGATGCGTGCGGAAATGACGACGGCTTCAGAGCCGGTATGCTCGGCGGCGAACTTGCGGACGCGGGCGACTTGCGGGTGCGAATCCGGATCTGCGATCGCACCGGCGAGCTCGTCTTCGGCGACGTTGCAGGCGTAAATGGTCTTCTTCGAGGAAAGCAGGAAAAAGTCCTTCACGATGGCCTTGTCGTCCTCGCTGAAGTCGATGGTGAGCGCCGGATTTCCCTGGTCGAGATGCGGCATGATGATGTCGATGAGCTCGACTTCCTTCTTCGCTTCCTTGTCGCCGCCTTTGGCTTTTTTCTCGCGGGAGTGGCGGCGCTTTTCGAGCGACGCCATGTCGGCGAGGATCAGCTCGGAGTTGATGATTTCAATGTCGCGGATCGGATCGACGGAGCCGAGCTCATGGATGATGTCGTCGTTTTCAAAACACCGGACGACCTGGACGATGGCGTCCGTTTCGCGGATGTTGGCGAGGAACTGGTTACCGAGTCCGGCGCCTTCGGAGGCACCTTTGACGAGTCCGGCGATATCGACGAACTCGATGGCGGTCGGCACCAGCTTGTGGGAGCCGGAGATTTTGGAAAGCACGGCGAGGCGCGGGTCCGGCACGCTGACGATGCCGACGTTCGGATCGATGGTGCAGAATGGATAATTGGCCGCCTCCGCCTTGCGGGTGCGGGTGACAGCGTTGAAGAGTGTCGATTTACCGACATTGGGTAGTCCTACGATTCCGGCCTTGAGCATTGCGGGGGCAGGGTGGGGGAG
>JBFZFJ010000068.1:0-3214 GCA_041306405.1 Verrucomicrobiales bacterium
AAGAAATACCAGCGGCTCAGCCATTTTTTCCATGGATTCCAGCAACAGGACCACCGGCAGTTGATCGGCAGGATCGACACGCAATTTCAGAAACTCGCCGAGCAGCTCGCCGCGCAGCAGGCAGAAATGGTGTTTCCCGAGACTCCGGAAAGCGCCCGGGATCTGGCCCTCAAAGTGATCCCCCACGACGACGCGGCCCTCCAGTGGAGCCTCTCCGGTGGTGGTCTCACGGATTCTCCGGCTGCTGAGTTGGAGGCGCTGTTTCACGAAGCTGTCGCCCGCCACTATGATTCCGTGGAGGAGGCCCGCCGCGACGACGCCGTGATCTACAGGGAAATCTACAGCCGGGCCTTTGAGTCTCCCCAAGTGAAGCCTCACGTCTCCTCGCACGAGATCACCGCTCCGCTGGCGACGCATCTGTTTCCCCAGGCATGGAAAAACGGCGTCTGGAACGTGTATCAGCCGCTTTCGTTCGACCTCAAGCAAGGTGAGACGATCCGTAACAAAGCCTACCGTTGGGAGAGTCTCACGCGATTCCTCGCCGATTCGCCCGAACGCCCGAAGATTCATCTTCTGCTTGGCGAGCCCTCCGGAGATCAGCGCAAGGACTACGCCAAGGCGAAGGATGTGCTTCGTTCCTCCAGAGTGGTGGAACTGGTGGAGGAGAACGAAGCCAGTGATTTCGCCCGTGAGCTAGAAGCCAGCGTGAAGGCCGCCTCCTGAGTGGCGTGGATCGACCTGCGCGGTCGTCCGAAGGGGCAACGGCTTGTATCTCTTAAAGGGAGATAACTTGGTGCCAGTCTCCTCAAACAGGTCGTCTTGACGATGGGTCGATCAAGGCCGGAGTCCGCCGGGAAACGTTACGGGACTTCCACCGGCAGGATCTCTTTCTCGGTGAAGCGCACGACGACTTGGTATTTCGCGCCGTCGCGGGCGGTGCCTAGCAGGGCGCTGCCGAGGCTGCCGAGTTTCCACAGGTGGGTGGGTGAAAACGAGCCGTCGGCGAGAGTCGCCATCTGGGGGAATGGTCCATTCTGGACGGGCTTGCCGTGAAGCGTTCCTAGCAGTTCGATGAATTCCTTCCAGCTGGGTTCGAGCTCCGACTTGTAGGAGTCGGCGGGGAGGGGGGCGGTTTGCAGGGTGATTTCCTTGAGCTTGCCGTCTTCCGTCCAGTCGAAATAGAGCATCGCGTTGAGGGCACCGATTTTCCGGCGGGTGCGGAAAATGCCGTTCAGGCCGGAGCGGCCGACGAAGGTTTCGTCGGTGGTCATTTCCACGAACTTGCTGGCCTTGAGTTTGGCAAGGGCGGCTTCGCGGGAGTCGCCGAATGCCAGAGTATCGAAAACGGCGGATTCATCGGGTGCTTTCGTCCCGGCGAGGGGATGGTTGGCGTTGATCCAGGTGCGGTCGTTAGGGGCGAGTTGTTCGAGCTGGATGGTGAGCTGCTTGCTATCCTTGGTGCGCAGGATGGTGATGCTGGTGGCGTTTCGACTAACCAGCTCGCCTTCGGTGGAGCGCTGGCCGTCGGCGCTTTTCCATGCACGCGGCGCGGCATGGAGATGGAGCGCGGATGCGATCAGCAGGAAGGAAGCGAGTTGGAAAGTTAGGGTCATGCAGAAGTAATGGGGGAAATGTGTTCCGGCTGAGACAGCCGCAACTTGGAGACGCGGGAGGGTGTGATTTTGTCGAAGCTTTGCCGTTTTCCCCTATGGGCGTATAGGTTTGCGGGAATTCCGAGGGAAATCCTCTTTTCCTCCCAAACGCACGGAAACGCACGAAAATGCAGGAATAAGGGGGCTTTGCTGGTTACCTTTTTGTTACCCGCTTTTCTGGTAGAAACGAAAAAACCCGCCTCCATTTCGGGAAGCGGGCTTAGGTGCCTGACCACTCGGTCAAGGCTGGGCGGGCTGGCGCGGTTGCCGGGCGGGGTGAACAGGTCCGTGCCGGGCCGGGCCTGCGGAAAGGGTGCCTGCCACCGTAGATGAGCATCCTTGCGGATCGGTGGCAGGCAATGAGCGGTGACTGGGCCGCTCAAAATTCTCAGGCTGGCACTGGATCCAGTTTTTGCCGACCACGGATGAGCTGTGGAGCTTCGGCGGGTGCCGGTGGCGATGGTTCCGAAAACTGCGCGGCGACCTCAGCGAGTGCTTTTTCGGTGGCGGCGGCAATCGCGGCTTCACGTTCGGCGGCTCGAATGCCAGCGGCCTGTGCTTCGGCGGCGAGCTGGGCTTCCAACCTGCGGACGTTGGCGACGAGCGGCTCGAGGACTGTCAGTGCATCCTGCACTCCGGGATTCTTTTCGGCAACCTCCAACGCGACGGAAACATTGATAAAATCGGTGCTTTCGCGGATGCTGCTGTAAATATAAGAAAGGCATCTGCCAAGGGCTAACGGCTCTGGTTCGTGGTGCGATGAAAGCATGCAAGCAAACTTTTCGGCTTGCGCGGCATACAGCGAGCGCAAGCCCATGATATTGCAATACGCCGATTGCTGATGAGGGAGAACATTCCTCACTGCATTGCGGGCGTCTTCCAATTGATTTTGAGTATTAGTCATGATGGTGATTTGATTAGATAAGTTTTCCGCCTGCTTTGGAAAAGCGGAGCTTGTCGGCAGGAGTGAGCTTCTGAAACTCAGCGCGAGTCATACTGAATGCCGGTGTGGCGAAGGATGCGGCGGTGTGGCTGGCGGTGATGGTGGGGGCCTTTGTTGGCGGTGATGTGGTTTTCATAAGATTGGATTGTGATAGTTTGGCGGCATAAATCGCGGCGAGCTTGGCCTTGCTGGCGGCGACCTGTGCCTTCAGCGCGGCGTTGGCGGTGATGGTGGCAGTGACGGCCGCAAGTGTGTTTTCGACTGCTTCGCGGCGCGTTTTTGCGCCTGCGAATTTATCAAAGGCGGCAGCATCGGCGGGGGATGCGGCGAGCTTGGCGAGGAATTGGTCGGGTGTAGGTAGTGGCATTAGCTGAGGGTGTTGAGTTCGTTCTGGAGGAGGCGGCGGACGGCGGCGACCGCTCCGGGTGATGGGGTCTTTTGGCCTGCGAGGTGCAGCGCGACCGAGCACGGGTCGGCCAGGTTCACGCCGTCGCGCTGCCACCGGTAGATCGTCCGGGGATCGACGCCGAATCGCGCTGCGTGGCGGTGGATGATTTCGTGCTGAGTGGCAAGGGGCGGCATGACACTTTTGCCGGACTGTCAAATCGACTTGATTCCG